>CAYQXW010000131.1:0-5232 GCA_964421615.1 uncultured Planctomycetales bacterium | reverse complement strand
CATTTGCCGGAATTTTTGACAGAAGATGAAGTGGTGCGTTTAATTGAAAGCAGTATACCTAAAGATGAAAGAAGTTTGCGTGATCGTGCTATTTTGGAAACATTTTATAGTACAGGAATAAGAATTAGCGAGTTGGTAGGATTAAATGTTGAAGATATGGATTTAATTGGCGGAACTGTAAAAGTTAGAGGTAAAGGAAAAAAAGAACGTATGGTTCCGATCGGTGATAGAGCGATGTCAGCTTTGAGGCAGTATTTGGAAAAAAGGAAGAAAAATTCAAGCGTAGTTTTTTTAAATCCCAGTGGAATGAGAATTACTGATAGGGGTGTGCGTAATATTGTAAAAAAATATATTTTGTTGGCAGGGGTTAAGCATGGAGTTTCTCCTCATACTTTAAGGCATTCTTTTGCTACACATCTTTTGAATCGTGGAGCAGATTTACGAACCGTACAAGAGTTGTTAGGGCATGCTAATTTAGCAACAACACAGATTTACACTCATTTGACTACAGATAGGTTAAAGAGTGTTTATGATAAAGCGCATCCTAGAGCGTAATTTTAATAGAAAGTAATTAAGCGTATGTTTATATTGTATGACATTATAAATTTGGTTTTTATATTATTTTACTTGCCGATTTTTATTTTACGTCGGAAGATGCATGCTGGTTTTTCTATGCGTTTGGGTTTTTTACCAAAGAAACTTTCTTTAAATAATCCGATTTGGATTCATTCGGTAAGTGTTGGGGAAACTGCTTCCATTAAACAGCTGGTTTTAGAGTTAAGAAAAAATTATCCGAATAAAAAGTTTGCTTTTTCTACAGTGACATCTACGGGAAATAAAATAGCGAAAACTATTGCAACTAAAAATGATTTTGTGACTTACTTGCCGTTAGATTTAAGTTTTATTGTTCATATGGTTTTAAATAAAATAAAACCTTCTGTATTTATAATCGCTGAAACTGAATTTTGGCCGAATATGCTTTATGCTTTAACATTGCGAAAAATTCCCATAATAATTGTGAATGGACGTATTTCAGATAAATCTTTTAAAGGATATTATAAAGTTAGGTTTCTTTTAAAGCCTTTATTAAATAAAGTAAGTTTGTTCTGTACTCAAACAGATTTAGATGCGCAAAGACTTTTAAAATTAGGAGTTAATCCGGAAATTGTTAAAGTCACAGGGAATATGAAATTTGATGTAAAAGTAAATCATATTAACCAAAATATTGTAGATGAGTATAAAAATAAATTAGGGATATTAAAGACACATAAAGTTTTTGTAGCAGGCAGTACTCATGCTTTGGAAGAAGAAATTTTATTACAGGTGTATATTAAACTTCTTAAATGTTATCCTGAACTTAAACTTATTTTTGTTCCTCGACATCCTGAGAGAAGTGAGGAGGTCAAGAAGATCATAGATAATTATGAATTTAAAACTGTAAAAATATCAAATTTAGTCGATAAAAATAGACAGATACAGGATAAGGAAATTTTTGTTCTAGATACTGTTGGGCAATTAATGAATTATTATGCGATTGCTGATGTAGTTTTTGTTGGTGGTAGTTTAGTTAAAACTGGTGGGCATAATATTTTAGAGCCTGCAGGGTTAGGTAAACCTGTGATTTTCGGCCCGCATATGTTTAATTTTAAAGATATTTGCGAGTTATTTCTTGAAAATAAAGCTGGAATTCAAGTCTTTAATCAAGAAGAACTTATGAAAGCGGTTCAATTACTTTTAACTGATGTTCAAAAAAGACAAGATTTTTGTGTAGCAGCATCAAAGCTTTTGGAAGTTAATCAAGGTGCAACGTTGAAAAACTTGGATTTAATAAAAGGGCTGTTAAAGTAAATAAATAAGTGATAGAATAAAACTTGGTATTCAAGGAGCCGATATGCTTGAGATTAAACAGAAAAGAGTCGAAGGTGTAGTGGTTTTTGAGTTAACAGGTCCCATTGATATAGATTCTTCTATATTTATTGAAAGAATCGGTTCATTTGTCGGTGATGGGTATAATGAGCTGGTTTGTTCTATGGAAAATGTGACAGTTGTTGATTATTCTGGATTATCTGTTTTATCAATTGCGTATAAAAATGTTTTAAATCATAAAGGGAAGATGAAGTTTTGTTCTATTCCTGTACATATAACCAAAGTATTTAATTCTGTTGGTTTAGATAAGATTTTCGATATCCATCCTGATATAAATTCCGCCGTTAAAAGTTTTGAAGAAGAAAGTGAAATTTCCAAAATTAAAAAAATTCAGTTACGAAGAAGGTTTAAAAGATTAGATTTAAACTTGGATATTGAGTTTAAATCTAAAAAAGAAGAAAATTTTCAATCGGGCAAGATTATTAATATGAGCGGGATTGGAATTTTGGTTTCTGCTGCGGAAACTTATTCCTTGGGCGAAATTTTAGATGTAAAAATTCCTCTTGATTCTAAATCTGGGAAGTTACATGTAAAATGTAAAGTAGCATGGCTTGTGAGAAAAGATTTACAACCTCAAATTTTTCCTGGAATGGGTTTGGAGTTTTATCATATAGAACCAGCGGTGCAGGAGAAAATTTTAGATTACGTAGATAAACATCTTCCTACTGACGCAATCGGATAATCCTTTCAGTAAAAAAATATTGAACAAGTTTTTATTAACTTTTTAAAATGGAGGAGCTATGGATAAAAAATTACAAGCTGCTTTTAATGATCAGATTAAAAATGAATTTTTTTCTGCTTATTTGTATCTTTCAATGGCTGCTTATTTTGAGTCGATTAGTTTGCCAGGGTTTAGTAACTGGATGAAGAAACAGGCTAAAGAAGAGTATCATCATGGGATGAAAATGTTTGATTTTTTATGTGATAGAGGCGTGCGTGTTATTTTGCAGCCTATTGATCAGCCGGAAATTGAGTTTGCATCTGCAAAAGCAGTTTTTGAAACAACCTTAAGTCATGAAAAGAAAGTTACAGGATTAATTAATTCTTTATATGATGTTGCTTGTAAAGCTAATGATAATGCTGCAAAAGTGTTTTTGCAGTGGTTCATTACTGAGCAGGTTGAAGAAGAAAAAAACGCAAGTCAGATTCTAGAACATTTAAAATTAATCAAACCGGATTCAAGCGCAATTTTAATGCTTGACCATCAGTTAGCTAAAAGAGAATAATGGCTAAATTAGAACCTAAAGCAATAATTTTTGATATGGATGGAGTTATTGTTGATTCTATGCCATATCATTTTATAGCTTGGTATGAAGCATTGATAAAATTAGGTGTGCGTGTTAGTTGTTTTGATGTTTTTGCGAATGAGGGCGAGCGTTGGGATAAAACCTTAAAAAGATTTCTTATGAGAGAAAAAATAACTCCTACTAATGCGCTTTTAAATGAAATTTTTTTAAATCGGCAAAAAATATTCAAGAAGGTTTTTAGGAGATTTATTTTTAAGGGAGTAAAAGAATTCTTGTTTATGTTAAAGTCGAAAAAATATAAACTTGCGTTAGTTACTGGTACTCCGCGGTTAGAAGTAGAAAGAATTTTACCAGTTGAAATAAAAAATATTTTTGATTTTATTGTTGCAGGCGATAGCGTTAAAAGAGGCAAACCGCATCCAGAACCTTATTTGACTGCAGCAAAAGGGTTAAAGCTTAAGCCAGGTGAATGTGTTGTTGTTGAGAATGCGCCGTACGGGATTGAGTCAGCTAAAAAAGCGGGAATGTATTGTGTTGCGGTAGCGACTAGCTTGCCTGAAGAGTATCTGCAAAAAGCGGATTTAATTGTATCAAGATTGGAACAGATTCCTAAATATATAAAATAAAAAGAGGCTGGATATGAAAAAATTTATTTGTTTTTTGTTTATAAGTTTTGTTTTAGCAGGAGTTTCTTTTGCACATCCACCGTCGGATATTCAAATAAATATCGATAAAGATAAGTTAGATATTATAATTAAACATTCGGTTGAGAACGTTTCTCAACATTATATTAATTTGGTAGATGTTAAGTTAAATGATAAGAGTGTTATTAATCAAAAATTCAGTATTCAAAGAGATAAAGAAACTCAGACTCTAATTTATGTTATTCCTGGTTTAAAAGCTAATGATAAAGTTGTAGTTCAGGCAAATTGTAATATCTTTGGGGATAAAAAACAGGATTTATTAGTAAAGTAATAAGTTAGTTGTACTTTAATTAACTATGGTTTGCTAAAAAAACTAATATCATTCGCACGAAAAATTTCTGTAGGGAAAAATTTTTAAGTGCTCATTTTATTAGTTTTTTAGCTGCACCATAAAATTATAAAATTTTTATAGATATATTAATTATTATGGAATATATAAAAATACCGAAAATTGATAAAGAAGTTTCAAAAATTGGATTAGGGAGTTGGGTTTTTGGCGGTGATAATTGGATGGGTTCAGATGAAAATGAATGTGTGGATGTTGTCCATAAAGCGTTAGATTCTGGTATTAATTTTATTGATACTGCTCCGATTTATGGTGATGGCCGTTCGGAATCAATTATTGGAAAAGCATTAGCTGGTCGTAGAGATAAAGTTTTTTTAGCGACTAAATGCGGGTTGAAAAAAGAAGGCAATACCGTAAAAATATGTTTAAAAGCAGAATTTTTACAAGAAGAAATCGAAAATTCTTTAAAAAGATTACAGACAGATTGTATTGATTTATATCAAGTACATTGGCCTGATCCAAATACGTCTTTAAACGAGACGTTTCCGCAACTTAGAAAGTTCCAAAAAGCAGGGAAGATTAAATATATCGGGGTGTCGAATTTTAAATTAGATTTACTGAAAAAAACTTTACCTATTTGCGATATTGTGACTTTACAGAATGAATATTCTATTAAAAAACGTGCAGTAGAAAAAGAGCTTTTACCTTTCTGTAAGGCACAAAATATTGGTTTTCTTGCTTATGGGAGTTTGGCTGGTGGAGTTTTATCAGGTAAATATACAAATGCACCTATTTTTAGCCCACATGATGCCAGAAGTTTTTTTTACGGATTTTCTAAAGAAGAAAAATTTAAAAATATTTATCCAATTATAGAAGTTTTGCAGCAATTATCTAAGAAGTATTCTAAAACAGTACCGCAAATACTTTTAAATTGGATGGTATCTAGGCCAATCAGTGTTGTGTTGGTTGGAGCAAGAAATATAAATCAGCTTTTAGATAATGTCTGCAGTGTTGGTTGGAGTTTAGAAGATCAAGATATAAAAACACTAGAAGCAGTGTCAGCTTAATT
>CAYQXW010000130.1:0-5252 GCA_964421615.1 uncultured Planctomycetales bacterium | reverse complement strand
AAATAGAGGTGATTTGTTGGATCCAGCTTTGCTTCGACCAGGAAGGTTTGATCGAAAGATCCATGTTGATAAACCAAGTTTGGAAGATAGACAGAAATTGTTTGAATATTATTTGAAAAATGTTCAGTATGATGCAGCTAGTTTGAAAGTTGATAGATTAGCGCGTATTACTGTCGGCCAGAGTCCTGCAGATATTGCTAATATTATTAGGGAAGCTGCATTAATTGCAATTAGAAATAAGAAGACCGTTATTTCGATGAAAGAAATTGATGATGCTAGAGAAAGAATCGCGCTTGGTGTGAAACGCAGAATTAAAGTTAGACAGGAAGAAAAATGGCAGACTGCTTATCACGAGGCTGGACATGCTGTGGTTACTTATTTGTTGGTTCCGACTCAAGATGTTTTTAAAATTACAATTACTCCTCGAGGACATACTGGCGGTGTTACTTGGACTCCGGAAAAAGAAGAAATTTTTATTAGGGATAAACATAAACTTATCGGTGAAATTAAAACTTGTTTAGGTGCTTATGTTGCAGAACAATTAAAGCTTGGTGTTACAACCGCTGGTGTGGATATGGATTTCCAGCAGGCTTTATTTATTGCGCATAACATGGTATGGCGATGGGGTATGGGTAAGTCTGGTATCATTGGAAATTTTCATGTATTAGATTCACATAAGAATTTTGGAATAGGCGGAAGTGTTAGTTTGTCTGAAGATATGAAATCAAAGCTAGATAATGATGTTCAGGATATCATGCAGACCTGCTTGCGAGAAGTGCAGGAATTATTAAAACAAGAAGAAAAAATTTTAGAGAAACTAGCCCAGGAACTTGTGGCGAAAGAAGAGCTAAATTACGATGAAATTGAAGCTATTTTTAATGAGTTCGGCAAAGCTCGTCCTGTTTCTTAGTTTATCTGTTGTTTTTTTTAGTGGCTGTACAAATTCTACAGCTCCAACATATAAAAAAGACGATTTAGAGAGTATTTTCCCGAAGATTGCTTTACAAGAATATAATATGACGGTTCAGTCAAAACTTGTAGGGCAATCTTTTTGGATTTATATTCCAGTGGAAGACCTTTTTACTAAGGCGCAAAAACCTGAAAGTTATAAAGAGAGATTTCAGATTTCAGAGAATGAAGAAAAATATGAGGATGGGAATTTTTCTGTAGATTATTCTATAAAGCCTATTCCTGAAAAAGAAAAGAAACAGGAGTATGTTCTAAATAAAGATGTAATCAAAAATTTAAGTGATATGTGGTCTGTTCTTCGTCGGGTAATTTTCAGCATGGATAGAAAAGAGCGGGAAGATGTTAAGTTTTATTATTTGATTGCTGCAGATATAAAAAACGGTTTTGAATTAAAAGAATTAACTTATTATCTAGATATAATAAAAGTTATGTATCGATATATGTCTAATGAGGAGTATCATCAGCGTGTAGTTGTTGATACGGCGATGTCGTATAAAATTATTGATGATAGAGAAGGAAAACATCTGAAGTATAATGATATTACTATGCCGGAGTTTATTTCTTCGCAGATAAGAAGTAGGATTTCGAAAAAGTTTCAAGGATCATCTGCGGAAAAAAATGCTGATGTAGATAAAGAAGTCAAAAGAATTGTTAACCACGTTTTTAGTATTTATGACTATAGAGATTTTAGTAAGATGGAGTTAAATAACCTGCTTACAAATACTACGATTACTTTAAATCAAACCGAAATTTTTAGTTCGAAATAGTTTTTAATTTACTAATAAATTCTAACTTTTCTGCCGAGAATTTTTAATTTGTGTTTAATAAAAAGGTTTATTGCTTGAGGGTAGAATTGATGTTCTAATTTGTGGATTTTTTTCTCAAGAGTTTTTAGGCTGTCTTTTTCTGAAATTTCAATAGATGCCTGCATAATAATCGGACCGTGGTCTAGTTTTTCGTCGACAAAATGTATAGTTATCCCTGCAATTTTTGACCCGTATTCAAACGTATCTTTTATCCCGTGCGTTCCTTTGAATGAAGGAAGAAGCGAAGGGTGGATGTTAATTATTTTATTTTTAAATTCATGAACGAATTCTGGGCTTAAGATTCTCATATAACCAGCAAGTACAATTAATTCTATTTTTCTTAATTTTAATGCTTTAATAATATCCCGTTCGAAATCGTGCTTATTTGCAAATTTTTCTCTTTCAATAACTAGGCTTTCTATTTTTGCGCGTTTGGCTTTTACTAATACTCCAGCTTTAGCATTATCGCAGACAAGTAAAGCAAGGTTTGCTTGCAGCTGTCCTTTTTTTATAGATTTAGCAATCGCTTCAAAATTACTTCCTCGTCCTGATGCAAATACAGCAATATTCATCATAATAATTTAATGGTTAATGGTTTTTATAATTTTCCTTGGGCATGCTTTTACGCAAGCTAAACAAGAAGTACATTTAGTGTTATCAATTGAAGCTATGTGGTCGGTAACATGTATTGCGTCAAATTTACAAGCTTTCTCGCACATTTTACATCCAATACATCCTACTGGGCAATTTGCTCTGGTATCTTTTGCACAGTCAGATGAACGGCAGGCTACATACACTTTATTTACAACTGGTATTAATGTAAATAATTTTTTAGGGCATTCAGCGACGCATTTGTTGCAGGCTTTACATTTATGTGGGTCGACTATCGGTAATTTTTCTTCTGACATTGTAATTGCACCGAAAGGGCAAATATTTTTGCAGCTGCTAAGCCCTAAACAACCGAAAACACATTCTTTAAATCCTGCTAAAAATAAATTCGCGCTTTTGCAATCCTGTTGGCCAGTAAACTCAAACCTGTTTTTTACTTTTGTGCCTCCGAAACAGTGGCAAGTCGCAACTTTTTTTATATGTTTTTCTGTTTTTTGCCCAAGAAAGTTTGCAACTTTTTCTTTATTTGCATCGTCTATAACTTTGCAAGTGTTAATATCATGTCTACCGCTTAAAATTTCTTCCGCTAACCCCATGCAGCCTGGAAATCCGCAGGCTCCGCAATTGACTCCAGGAAGAAGTTTATTTAATTTTTCTAATTTTGGGTCAATGTGTACGGCAAGTTTTTTAGAGGCGATAGCTAAACATACTCCGAAAATTGCGCCTAAAATTCCGATAATTAAAGTGGGAATAAGTATATTCATATTTTAAATTTTAAATCCGCTAAATCCCATAAAACTTAAACTCATAATTGATGCAATAATAAAACCAAGAGGAAAGTCTTTCAAAGCTTTTGGGACATCGCAGAAATCCATTCTTTCTCTAATTGCTGACATTAAAAGCATTGCTAACGTATAACCTAAACTTACGCATAACCCTTGAAAAATTGAGTAAATAAAACTTCCGGCAATAGGTTTATTCTGAACAAAAAACATATCAGTGTTTAATACTGCAACACCTAATACCGCACAGTTGACAGTTATTAATGGTAAATAGATTCCGAATAATTTGTATAATCCGGGGCTGAATTTACGGATAAACATTTCAACAAGTTGGACTGAAGCGGCAATAACTAAAATAAAAGATATTGTCCTTAAATAAGTTATGTTAAAAGGAATTAAAAAAAATGTAAAAATAGCCCAGGTAATGATTGATGAAAGAAGAATGACAAACGTAACTGCCATGCTCATGGCAAATGCAGGTTTTGTTTCTTTTGAAATCGCAATAAAAGAACATAATCCTAAAAAACGAGATAGGATAACGTTATTTATGAAAATAGATGAAATCAGAATTGTTAAGAACGTTCCTAAATTCATTTATTCCTCTCTTTGATTAAATTAAAAAATCCCAGTAATAATCCAATCACTAATAAAGCTCCGGATGGCATAGCAAACATTAATGCCGGTTCAAATCCTTGAATTAAAGTATGCCCTAAGATTTTTCCTGAACCTAAAAATTCTCTAATCGCTGAAATAAGGATTAATGCTAACGTAAATCCGGCGCCCATCCCTAATCCGTCGAAAATAGATGGTAAAACTCTAGCTTTCGATGCAAAAGCCTCAGCTCTTCCTAAAACAACACAGTTTACTACAATTAATGGGACGTAAATTCCCAAAGCTCTATTTAAAACCGGAAAGTAAGCTTTCATCGTTAATTCAGTGATTGTAACGAAAGTAGCGATAACAACAATGTAGCAAGGAATTCGTATTTCATCAGGAATAAGATTTTTAATCAGAGCAATAATAATATTGGAAAATACTAAAACAAAAGGAGCCGCAATTCCCATTCCTATTGCATTAGATACAGAAGTTGAAACAGCTAAAGTAGGGCAGAGTCCTAATGCTAAAACAAAAGTAGGGTTTTCTTTTACAATCCCTTTTAAAAATTCCCAAGATAAATTATTTTTCATTTTTTACCGTAAACTTTATTTTTAGTAAACCTGTCAATTAAAGGTGTTGCGGCATTCATCATTAAAATAGAATAACATACGCCTTCTGGATATCCGCCCCATAGTCGGATTATTCCAGTAAGCAATCCGCACCCGATACCAAAAACTATTTGTCCTTTTATTGTTAGAGGAGAGGTTACATAATCAGTGGCCATGTAAAACGCGCCTAAAATTAATCCGCCTGATAAAATATGAAATAACCAGTCTCCTGTAAATAATTGTTTAGACTTGTTGATATTTTCTTGGTCTAAATCATTGATACTTGCATCAGCATCAAATAAATTAAATAAACCTAAAGGTAATAATCCTTTTGCACTTGATATTATTGCATCTTTTAAAGATATTATATGATAAGATAAATAAGATTCTTTAGGTCTTTCATTACTTGGTTCTTTATTAATTCCTTGTAAACTACCTATTGTTGCGACTATAGCCTCTTTTGCAGCAAATGCAGTAGGAATAGCAGCTACTGCCTCTTTTGATTCTCCAAAACCTGCGGGAATGAAAATAGGCTGAATAAATGTCGTTGCTCTAGCTAAAAAACTTTCCTCTTGTTTGCCACTTGGAAAATAATTTAAACCCCATATTCCTATAATTATAATCATTATTAGTGTTACAACTCTTTTTAAAAATCCCTTCAATCTATTATTAACATTTTTAAATAAAAGTTTTAAGGTTGGAAACCGATATGGTGGTAGTTCTATAGTAAACGCACTTCGTTGTGATTCTTCCTCATAATAACCAATGTATTTTAAAACAAGTCCTACACTTATGGCAACCAATATTCCAAGTATATATAAACTTGCAACCATTAATGCGAAATGTTTACTAAAAAAAGCTGCTCCAAATAAAGCATAAAC
>CAYQXW010000129.1:0-5373 GCA_964421615.1 uncultured Planctomycetales bacterium | reverse complement strand
CTTTTTCTAACAACTCTTTATTTTTATTATTAAAAAAATCATCTACTTGTTTTCTTTGTCTTTTTTCAGGCACAGAAGATTGGCTTTGATCAGAAGGCATTAAAAGCAAAATAACAGCAACTAATACGATTGCACCGATTATTATGGCAAGCATTAACATATATATACCTTTATTTTATACTCCCAAAAAGCTTTTGCTTGGAAGTATAATAAATATACTATTTAATTATAGTGTTTTCAAGTAAGGTAGGAAACTTTTTGCAAACGATTTCAGACCAATTGCAGGTCTATTTTGCACTTTAAAACTTCTCCCAAAACAGTAGTTCTTTTAAAGATTTTTTTTCGACTTCTTTTAAAGCCGCTTCTTTCTTAGGATACCCGACAGACACAAAACTAATAACTTTATAATCTTTAGCTATCCCTAATAACTTCATAATCCCTTCACAATAATCTTTTTTATCTCCAGCAACCCAACATGTTCCCAATCCTAAACTTGTAGCAGCCAATAAAATATTTTGAGTTGCCGCAGAACCATCTTCTAAATAATATTTTGTATCACTAGACAAAACAACAATACAAGCTTGAGCTTGCTCAATAAACTTTCCATGTTCTGTTAAATCCGCAATTTTTTTAAGCATTTGCTTATTTGTCACAATTAAAAATTTCCATGGCTGAATATTTCTAGCTGTAGCGGCAAAACGCGCCGCATCAATAATTTTCTCTAAATCTGATTTTAAAACAGGCTTATCGCTATATTCTCGAACGCTTCTGCGTTTTTTAACCGCTTCAAATAAATCCATACTTCCTCCTATTTTAACTAAACTTATGTTTATACATAGATAGTGAATTTGTTACAACTGAAACTGAACTAAAAATCATCGCTAAAGCCGCTATCATTGGGTTCAATATAATTCCAGTAAACGGATAAATTACCCCGCAAGCAATCCCAATTCCTAATATATTGTAAAAAAAAGCCCAAAATAAATTTTGTTTAATTTTATTTAAGGTATATCTAGATATTTGAAAAAGAAAAATCAAATCGTCCAAATTATTTCTCATTAAAACTATATCTGCAGATTCTATTGCAACATCTGTTCCACTTCCAATAGCAATCCCAACATCTGCAACACTTAAAGCAACAGCATCATTAATTCCATCACCTACCATTGCCACTTTATAATATTGCTGTAATCTCTTAACCTCTACAGCTTTATTTTCCGGAGAAACTTCTGCAAAAACATCATTAACCTTTAATTCATCTGCAAAATAATCAGCAGTCAATTTATTATCACCTGTAACTATACAAACTTTCTTCAAATCTCTCTGCAATTGAGAAACAACATATTTTGAATTTTCTTTCAAAACATCTGAAACAGCTATCACACCTTTTAAAATATTTTTACTAGCTACAAAAACTACTGTTTTTCCCTTATTCTGCAGTTGACTAATTATAGTCTCAATCTTATCGATATTAATTTCATTATCCTGCATAAATTTAGCATTCCCAACAAAAACTTCTTGGCCATCAATAAAAGATTTTATCCCTCTACCTGGAATATAATCAAATTTATTTATAATGCTCACTTGCACACTTATCTTTTGCGCGTAATTTAAAATTGCACTAGCTAAGGGATGCTCTGAAGATTTCTCAATAGAAGCAGCTATAACAATTATTTTTTTCTCATCCCAATCATCAACAACCAAAACATCACTAACTTGAGCAACTCCTTTTGTTAAAGTTGCTGTTTTATCAAACACAACTAAATTAATACTATCTAACTTCTGAAAACTTTCTGCTTGTTTAACTAAAATACCTCGCTGAGCAGATATTCCCATCCCTGCAATAACTGCTGTTGGAGTCGCCAACCCTAAAGCACAGGGACAAGCAACAATTAAAACAGAAATAAAAATATTTAAAGATAAATTTAAATTATTTGTAAATAAAAACCAAATGAAAAACGCGATTAAAGCAACAACAAAAACAGCAGGAACAAAAATTGAAGCTATTTTATCCGCTAATCTTTGAATAGGAGCTTTCGAACTCTGAGCTTGAGCAACTAATTTAATAATTTGCGCAAGAAAAGAATCTTCACCTACTCGTGTTGCTTGAAATTTAAATACACCTGTTTTATTCAGCGTACCAGAAATAACTTTGCTTCCAACTACTTTTTCAACAGGAATACTCTCTCCAGTAACCATCGACTCATCTAAGCTTGCAATCCCATCAATTAATTCACCATCAACAGGAATACGCTCCCCCGGATGCATAACAATAATATCCCCCACCTTTAAATCATTAACATTAACTAACTCTTCTTTATTATCCTTAAATACAGTAACTTCTTTTGGCCGCAAACCAATTAATTTTTCTATTGCTTGAGAAGTTTTCGCCCGAGTTCTTGCTTCAAGATATCTGCCTAAAAGAATAAATGTTAACAAAACCGCTACCGTCTCAAAGTATAAATGCGGCAAATGCAAAGACTGAGAAACAAAATAGTTAATTGCTATAAATACGCTATTTAAATATGCAGCCGATACCCCAACACTAACTAGTGTATTCATATTTGCAGGTTGTTTTTTAAATAAAGGAATAATACCTGTTTTAAAAAAAACCAACCCACACATCAAAACTACCGTAGAAAAAATAAACTGCAAAACAACAGAATTATTCTTTAAAAAACTAGGAATAAATATATGGAAAGATTCCCCCATAGATAAATAAAAAACAGGAATTGTAAATAATAATGCTAGCAAAAACCGATGTTTCAATTGTTTATGTTCGGTTGATCTTGATAACTCTTCAAAAAGATCTTTATAATCTTCTTCAACTGGCTGATATCCAGAATCTTTTATTACTTTAAAAATTTCTTTTATCCCTACCTGATCAGAATCATATATAACCAAAGCATGCTCCAAAGCAAAATTAACTTCCACTTTAATTACTCCGTTAATTTTCTTTAAAGCATTCTCTACACGCATTACACAACTTGCACAATGCATTCCTTTAATATGGATAATTACTTTTGTTTCTTTAGGCATAATAAAAAAGGGGCAAATTTTTTAATTTGCCCCTCCATTTTAAAAAGATTGTTTATTATATTTTTGGCAAAGGAGCAACACCCGCCATATCTCCAATAACATTAACTAACTCAGTATTTCCTGGCACAACAACTTTAGTATTATTTACCAAAGATTTTTCCACTGTTTCTAACCGTCTCAAAATCTGCGCATTCCCCACAAAATATTGATTAGCAGCTTCATTAACTAATTTTATCGCCTGAGCTTCGCCTTCGGCTTCCAAAATTTTCGCCTGCTTAACCCCTTCTGCTTTTTTAATCTCTGCTCTTCTTGAGCCATCTGCCATAGTTTCTTGGGCTGTAGCAAAATCAATAGCAGAAATTTTTTCATTTTCTGCTTTTACAACTTTATTCATTGTTTCCTGAACATCTTTAGGAGGATCTATTTCTTTTAACTCTGTTCTCACAATGTCAATTCCCCAATTTGACGATTCTTTCATTAAAGTTTTCTGCAGCTCTTCATTAATTTTTCCACGTTCAGAATTAGCAGATTTCAAAGTAAGCGTACCAATAATATTTCTCAAAGTAGTTCTCGCTAAATTAACCATCTGATACTGATAGTTATTTACATTATACATAGATCTTTTTACGCTTTCTTCATCCGGCTTAACCTTAAAATAAACCTGCGCATCTACCTTAGCATTCAAATTATCGTTCGTAATAATTTCCTGAGGTTCTGCATCTACCATAACTTCGGTTATATTTACCTGATACATGGTATCAATAGCCGGAATAATCCAGTTAAATCCAGCATTAGCAAAACGATGATATTTTCCCAAACGTTCAACTAAACCACGATGAGTCGGTCTGACAATGCGTATTCCACTTAAAAACACCACAATTACAGCAATGATCCCTAAAAAAATTAATGAATCCATTTCTTTTTCCTCCTTATGTTTTCAGTATAACATTAGCCTTTACCCAACCCAATACCTCAAAAATCCTACTTAAAAGAAACCTGTTTCCACACTTTCTGGTCTTCCATACATAAATAAACAAAAACTTTTTTATTACGTTTACGAATAAATTCTAAAATTTTCTGATATATTATAACACGAATCTTAGACGGATATCTTAATTTTTGGTCAAACCCAAAAACCAACTCTTCATTTAATATACTATTTTTAGGAAATCTATTTTCTATAACTTTTTTAAGTTCTGGACTAAAACGGAATGTCCCTAAACTTATCCATTCAATCATATCAGCTTTTAACGTATCAAAAATAAGATTTATCGTTTCCTCATAATCTTTCTGCCAATTTGGATAAAATATTATCGGATCAAAATGGAATCCGACTTTAAAACCAGCTTTCTGACACAAAGCAGCTGCATTTAAACGTTCTTTCAAACTAGCAGAATAAAACTCATTTTCATTAATCATTTTTTGCGGATTTACTGACCAAGAAACTACAACATTCGGACAACTTTTCTCTTTAATAATATTTTCGATATTAATACTTTTAGTTTTAAATTCAAAACAAATCTCAGGATACTTAGAAATAAATCGAATAATAGGTTTAGAAAATTCCGTAACATTATCAAAAATCAAAGAATCAGTAAATTCACCTGTCCCAAGCCGCACATAGGGAAAAATCCCTTTTTCTTTCGCACTACTTACTCGAGAGAAAAAATCTTCAATATTTGCCGGTAAAATAATCCCAGCAAAATTCTGATATTCCTGTAAAAAACAATACGTACACTCATATCCACAACCATACCCTACATTTAAAAGATTATATCCGCAACAGACGGCATCTCTTGTACAAGGACAAGATTTAAAATAATCATATTCCTCAGCCGTAATAAAAAAATTATCCATACGTTTATTGTAATCTTTAACACTAAATTTACGGCACTTAATATATGTCTTTAAAGATTCTATTTCGTGAAATTTTGATTTAGGAAAATTATCTTTAAAGCGATTTAAAAGAAAAGAATTTGCAGTTTTAGGTTCGTAAAAAACATTTTTAGGATAAAATTTATATTTTTTTATCTTCATCTGAAAATCAGAATTTATTTCTAAATCAGGCAAATACAAACTTAGATTTTCTTCATTCTTAGTTGCAAACGGAAATCTTTTGCTAACAAGAACACTTTTAGCATCATTAAAATTATAATCTTTAATAGACTGAATTATCTTTTTAGAAGATACATTATCCCGACGTGATATCTCATAAACTAGACGAGAGATTTCTCTGGTTTTATTAACCCCAAAACTTGGAAAAATCTTAGCTACAAGTTTTTTAATAGTATTTATATTTTTTCTTCATATGATTTAATTAAAGCTGTAGATTGT
>CAYQXW010000128.1:0-5391 GCA_964421615.1 uncultured Planctomycetales bacterium | reverse complement strand
TGGGGTTTATTTTAATATTTACTTTTTTTATTTTTCCGATTATTAAAAAGACTGAAATAGAGAGCGATCAAATAAAAAATAATTTGATAAAGTTGAATGCATACAAAAAAACTTTGAGTGTTTCTGATAAAATTAAAGATGCGGTTAACAAGTTTTCTTTGGATTTTTCTACTTTAGAGAAACAAGAGGATCCTGTAGTAAGTGCGCTTACTGAAATCGAAAGAATTTCTCGGTTAACTAATTTACGTTTGGTAGATATTCGTCCTATTCAAAATAAAGAAACAAAAAAAGAAGTTGTTTTTGATTTAAGGACTGAAGGCAAGATTGATGAAGTAATGAAATTTATTACTAATATAGAGAATTCATTGTATCTTTTTGAAATAAAAAAGTTTCAATTAAACACAAAGGCTAAAACGGATATTTTAGAATGTAACTTTTCAATTGCAGCAATGCTTTTTTTAGACTAAAATGAAAAAAAATACTGGAAACTCAATTATTGTAGTACGTAATTTTTTAATCATATTCATTGCATTGTCTTTGATTTATTTAGTTTTTGTTTCTTTATCATCTGTTATGGGATGGCATAAAGTAGATATTGCTGCTGTTGAGAATGATATTGAAAATTCTGGAATCGGGTTAAATATAAAAAAATATGAAGATATTGAAAGTTTAACAGGAAGTAAAAAAGTTTTTTTTAATCCAGCTACAACTGTAAATGTTATTACGCCGGTTTCTCCTGTAGCATCAGCTGTTCCTGTTAAAGTCCCTGAAATTCCAATTGAAGAGATAGCGCAAAATTATAGTTTGGTGGCTGTGTTAAATGGAGCTAATCCTCAGGCAATTATTGCCGATAAGAAGAATGATAGGACTCATTATTTATATAAAGGGCAGTCTATAGGGGATGTGAAAGTACAGGAAATCGAGGATAAAAAAGTAATTTTAAACCATAAAGGAAGAACTTTTGAGCTATTTTTATAATCTAAATATAATAAAAAAATATTTATTAATTTTATTTTTCTTTTTTATTTTTACTGCACAAATTTTTGCTCAAGAGTTAAGTGAGAGTAGTGATAATGTAAAGAAAAATTCTAATAATAGTTCTATTGATTTAACGCAAGATAAAATTACCATAGATGCAAAAAATATGGATATTTTGGATATTTTGAATATTTTTACTCAGCGTGCTGGTATGAATATTGTTATAGGAAAGTATGTGGCAGGAAAAGTTACATTATTTTTGAAAGATGTTGATATTTGGGATGCGTTTGAGATAGTTTTATCTTCTAATGAATTAGCTTATGAAATCAAAGGTAAAATTATTAATGTTATGACGCAGCGTGATTATGAACTGCTTTATGGTGAAAAATATAAAGATAAAAAACAACCTAAAATTATTAAATTAAATTATGCTAAAGCAGCTGATGTTGCCAATAGTTTGTCTCAGATGAAAAGTGAAAGTGGAAGAGTCGTTGCCAATGAAGGGGCCAATACCATAGCTTTAATTGATATTCCCGTAAAAGTTTCGGTAATGGAGGATTTTATTAATAGCGTTGATTTGCCTCTAGAAACTAAAATATATGTTTTGAATTATGCTCAGGCTGAAAAAGTCGCTGCTAAAATGCAAGAGGAGCTGACTAAAGGTGTGGGTAGCATTAGAATTGATGAACGGACTAATAAAATCGCAGTGACTGATCGTCCGGACCGTATTGAATTATTCGATAAGATTGTGAATGCTTTTGATGAAAAAACACAGCAAGTTTTGATTGATGCGCAGATTGTTCAGGTTACTCCTTCTAAATTATTTGAGATGGGGGTAGATTGGAATTATTGGATTGAAAAATATTTTCAAATAAAAGCAGGATTACCTTTAGCTGCCAGTACAAATAGTTTTTTTATCGGTACGCCATCTACGAATCCTACCGAAAAAGGGCAGTATAAAGGAGTTGTTGATATTTTAAAAACTATAGGGGACACAAAAGTTTTATCGTCACCTAGAATTATGGCGCTTAATAATCAAGAAGCAAAAATTCATGTTGGGACAAAAGAAGCTTATATTACTTCCACTACTTCTCAAAATACTTCTGGTCCGTCTGTTACATCCCAAACTGTTAATTTTGAAAATACTGGTATTCAATTGAACGTTACTCCGACAATTAATAGGGATGGCTTTGTAACAATGAAAATTAAACCGGAAATAAGTGATGCGACTAAACAGACTTTAGTTTCTCAAGACCAAAATACAGATGTCCCTATTGTCACTAGTTCTGAAGCAGAAACTACCGTTATGGTAAAAAACGGTGTATCTATTATTATAGGTGGGCTTACTAAAGATGAAAAAAGAAAAACAGTAAAAAAGATTCCGCTGCTCGGAGATTTACCAGTTGTAGGGGTTATGTTTAGAAGCACTTCGGATAATACTAGAAAAACTGAATTAATTATTATTTTAACTCCGCATATTATTACAGGTGAAAATAGTTTTACGAATATGGCCGAAGTTAGGCCTCAAGATGGTGTTGTTTTCAGTATGCAAAAAGGTAAAATTATGTCGGAAGATTTCGGCCCGGCGAAAGAAGATCAGAATAAAAAGTATGATTTAGATAATTATCCTGGAGATAAAAGAGAATATTATTACCAGGTAGTAGTCGATAAAGTTAAAGAAGCTGCTAAAAAAATTCCTACGGATAATTTAAAAGGTAAAGTTATTATCACTTTTACTTTAGATAATGAAGGTAGAATTGTAGGAGATCCGAATTATTTAGGAAGCACTAATTATGGTTTAATTGTTTTAGCAAAACAAGCCGTAAGAGATGCTTCGCCTTTTCCGCTTTTTCCTCGAGAACTTCCCAAAAGAGAAGAAAACTTTTTAGTCGAATTGGAATACTAAGGTAAAACTTCCTTTACAGCAGTTAAAAAATCTGTTATCATTATCCAACTGTAAATTTTATTATTGCGCCTGTGGCTCAATTGGATAGAGCACTAGTCTACGAAACTGGTGGTTGCTGGTTCGAGTCCAGCCGGGCGCACTGATTTGCTGTCAACTTTGTGAGCAAATCGTCCCGAAGTGTGCGAAGTAAATTATCGTAGAGAATTTACGAGCGTATACACAAGGGACAAGATGCAGTAATTTAAGGTATTACATTAATATAACCTTAGTGAGGTACTTATGAAAAAGAAGAGCTTTGTTAAAAAAAAGTTCTTCTTTTTTTATTTTTAAAAAATGGATAATTTAATTTATAAAATACTTTTTCAGAACGCTGCTGATGCAGTTTTTGTGCATGATTTAAATGGTAAAATGTTAGATGTTAACCAGGAAGCTTGTTTACGGTTAGGGTATTCTTATGAAGAAATGCTGGGATTGACTCCTTTAGATTTTGATGCTTCCGAATATGCAGCTGAATTTAACGATAGAATAAAAGAACTTGTTAAGGAAAATAATATTTTTGTAGAAATTGTCCATGTTACGAAAGATAAGAGGCAAATCCCGACAGAGATCAATTCTAGAGTAGTTGAAATAAATAATCAAAAAGTTATTTTAACAATTGCGCGGGATATTTCACAGCGCAAGCAGATGGAAAAACTTCTAGTTGAGAATGAAATTAAATATAGGATTGTTGCAGATAATACTTACGATTGGGAGTTGTGGAAAGCGCCTGATGGTAAAATATTATATTGCTCTCCTTCTTGTTTGCGTATTACCGGATATTCAGCGCAGAATTTTATCGATAATCAAAATTTAATTGAAGAAATAATTTATTCAGAAGATAAAGAACGCGTAAGGGCAATAAAAAAAGATAATAAGTCTTGTGGTAAAGGAGAAATAACTTTTCGTATTGTTCGTGCGGATGGGCAGATTATTTGGATTGGGCATGTTTGCCAAAAAGTATTTGATGGCGAAGTCTGCTTGGGTTGCCGTGGCAGTAACCGCGATATTACTGCATCAGTAAAAGATAAAGAAGATTTAAAATTATTAAATGAACAGTTAGAAAGCAAAAATAGGAGTTTATTTGAGATTGTGCATAGTATTGAGATAGAGCGCAATGAATTCAAAGAAAAAATTAAGAATAATATTGATAAATTCATTCTACCGGAATTAAGAAAAATAAAAGATAATAGTAATGCTAAAAATAAAAATAGTTTAGAAAAATTAGAAGAAAATTTTAAAAATATAATTAGTAATTTTGGAGTAAATCTTTTAGGTTTAGGATTGACGGATCGGGAAGTAGAAGTTTGTAAGTTATTAAAAACTGGTTTAAATAGCGCAAAAATAGGAAAAAAATTACAAATTTCCTATAAATCTGTAAATACACATCGTAGGAATATTAGAAAAAAATTGCAGTTAAACAAAAGAAAAATTAATTTAGCTGCTTTTCTTAGTCAACTAAATAAAAGTGAATAAAGCTATAATGAAATTAAAAGAATTAGAAAATTCCAATAATTTAGAAAGTCAGGAGTATTTTTCTTTGGCTGTAGCTGGGGCAGGAATTGGGATTTACAATTGTAATCTGGTTACAGGAGAAGCTTTTGTAAATGATGAATATCTTGAGATGATTGGTTATAAGCAAAATGAAATTGTTTATAACCTAAATGTTTTTTTTGGTTTGATTCATCCTGAAGACCAATTTTTAGTGCAAAAAACTCTTGATAAAATGCAGCTTGATAATTTAGGAATGAATATAGAGTATAGATTGAAGCATAAACTTGGCCACTGGGTGTGGATTAATAGTTTTGGTAAAGTAGTCAGTAGAGATGGTGTTCATGGTATTGTTAAAATTGCAGGAATTCATATTGATGTTTCTAATCGTAAGCAGTACGAAGAGATGGTTAGGGGTACTGAATTAAAATTCCATCTTTTGTTTGAAAATATGTCTGAGGGCGTGGCTTTGCATAGGGTTATTTATGATTCTTGGGGTAATGCAGTGGATTATGAGATTGAAGATGTAAATCCGGCTTTTGAAAAAATAACAGGGTTAAAAAAAGAAAATTCATTAAAACAAAAAGCCAGTCAACTTTATGGTACAGGAAATCCACCGTATATTGAAATTTATGCTAGAGTTGCGCAAAGCGGTAAAGAAGAGTGTTTTGAAACTGAGTTTAAGCCGATGGCTAAATGTTTTAAAATTTCAGTTTCGTCATTTTCTAAGGATTATTTTACGACTGTTTTTGAAGATATTACAGAACGTAAAAATATAGAGATGCAAAAAGAGAATTTAGTACGCGAATTGCAGTTGTTGCAGCAGGAGTTATTGCAGAAGCAAAAACTTTTAGAAGATAAAAATTTGGCTCTTAAGGAGCTGGTGATAAATATTGAAAAAGAAAAATATGAAATTAAGAAACAGTTAGCGAATGATTTGGAAAAAAGAGTTCTGCCGTTTATCAATAAAATGGAGAAGA
>CAYQXW010000127.1:0-5443 GCA_964421615.1 uncultured Planctomycetales bacterium | reverse complement strand
TTATTATACTAATATAATGTTATTTCAATAAATTTTTTTTCATATCAGTTTGTATAATTAGTAATTAATGTTACTGACTCTACTGGAGAGTCAAGCCTACTCGATCCATTTGTGTAAATAGACATATCTTCTCCTGTATCTAAAACTCCATCTAAATCTTGGTCTTCGCCAATAGTTTTATTCCTAACTTTAAAAGTAATAAGCACTCTAACTTTCTTTAAATCAGAATAACTGGTATTACTAACTTGAATTACCCCTTTAGCTGTTGTTGAATTAAAACCATCTACAGAAAAAGTAGTTCCATCTAAAGCTGAAAGATTAGCAAATGCAGTATTTTTAATTTCTTCTGTTTTTAAACGTAACGCATTGTTAGCCATAACAAAGCCCCTAGAGATATCTGTAAAACTTAATAAATTTATATATGTTAATAATAAACCGGTAAGACAAAAAGCAAGGATGGATACTGCCAATAAAACTTCTACTAAAGTAAATCCATTTAATTGAAAATTACTTTTTCTTTTAATTACATTATTAAGGCTTTTTCTTCCCACAATCTTCAGAAACAATAGCACCTCCAGTTGAAACTACAAAAGATTTCTTACCACTAAAATTACAATTTTTTGCTGTTACAGAACAACTATATCCTGAAGATTCCATTCTAGAACAAAAATAGTTATATCCCCTTATCGCATTTGCACTAGGAATATATTTTTTTTCTATATAAGAAACCGGCTTGCTATTCAACAATAAATCAAAATTAACCGGATAAATTCCTTGATTGTCTTTCGCATAATTTTCAAATGCAATAGAAATAAGTTTTATTGTTTCTTGAGCAATTGTTTCATTATGCTTAATGTTGATTTTAATCAACTGTTCTATAAAAAACCGTAAAAAAAGTGTAAAAAAAGCAACGACTAACATAATCACTACATAACTTCTGGCTTTACAATTCATAATTCATCCTTAGTTCTTCAAAAGTTTCAAGTTACATTAAAATTTTATCATACTTAAATATTTGCGCAACAAAATTCAAAACAAAAAAAATAAGACCAAAAAGTTTCTAACCTTGGTCTTGTATAAAAATTTCAACAAAATCAATTCTAACATTAACATTCCGCTTGGGTCAAAACCGCTCCTGTTGTAATTGTATAAGATTTTGTCCCAGTTTGATTGCATGTTACAGGTATCGCTGTACAACTATAACCTCCTGCGCCAGCAAAAGTGCAATTATAATTATAACCACTTCTTGGACTAACTAATTCATAATTTTCACTTATGTATGGAGGCGCTGCCGCTACTATATTATCCCAAGAAGTTGGGTAAGTAGGATTCCCTGTTAAATAAGATTCACTAGCAGTAGCAATAACTTTTAAAGTAGCTTGAGCTGTCGCCTCATTAGCATTTACTCTTGACCTTACTAAATGTGGAATAGCCATAATCGACAGTAAAGCAATAATCGCCACAACTATCATAATTTCAACTAAAGTAAACCCTGAATTTTTATTTAACTTTTCCATACAACTCCTTAACAAAGAAGGCGAAGTTTTTAACTTCGCCTTCAAAGTAAAAAATTACAAAATTATTCCTAACAACCCGCAGATGTTAATACAGCACCAGTTGCTATAGTATATGTTTTGGTTCCAGTTGTATTACAAGTAGCTGGTGTTGCTGTACATGAATATGAACTAGCAGTAAATGTACAAGCAAAATTGTATCCATTGCGAGGACTAACTGTTTCATAATTTTCATTAACATATGGAGGCGTAGAATTAGTAATAGCATCCCAATCTGCAGGATAATTTCCATTATTTGCAGATGCATAAGATTCAGCACCAGTAGCAATAGTTTTTAAAGTTGCTTGGGATACTGATTCATTACTGTTAACTCTAGCTCTCAACAAGTTAGGAATAGCCATAATTGCCAACAAAGCAATAATAGCAACAACGATCATGATTTCAACCAATGTAAACCCGCGCTTTTTCATTTGTCCCTCTCCTTTTTTGCGTTTAAATATTTACTGAATACACAACCTATACCTTAAATAAAAACATTCTTTTTTTAGGCCGATTCAGTTTTCTTTAGTTTATACCGTTTAGAAACTTGACTAAAACTCTCCTTGAATTTTAGTATCTAGTTAAGTTATCGGTACAAACTAAAAAACCTTGAGTAAAATCTCAAGGTTTTTTTCCTCCTTTTTGGCGGCTAGGCTATCTAACACAGAGGTGTACACCAAACCATCAAATTGGTTTGGGTGTAACACTGAGACATGCATCTCTCTGCTTAGACCCTTTGGCTTTGCGTCCCAAGATCACTCTTGGTTTGCCTTTATCAATAGGACTTCTATTTATCTTCAATGCAAGTATAACACACTTTTACCTGAATTTCAAAGTACACAAAAAATACAAATTAACTATTATTAGATCCAGAACTTGGAGAATTAAAACCTTGGTCTAAATTAATTTCCATTTCAGGGAAAGCTTTTAATCTAAAAATGACCCAAAGAGTACGATTATTTCTTTTTTCTACAGTATACCCCAACTCCATAGTCCAACAATGTAAATCACGTACAAAACGATATTCTTGTTTAGCAAAACCATCAAAAACACCATTTATTTTCTTAAACTGATATCTTTCATACAAACCAACACTCCACTTTGGAGTCAACTTCCAATCTACATTAAAAGTTAATTGATTCTCACCTTTTCTTAAATATCTTTGCCCTAAACCTATAGTCCGCCCTTCCATAAGTTTAAAATTAAAATCATAATTTACCTGACTAACCCAGCTTTGCTTACGATCATAATCCGCATCAGCATCAATTCTTAACCAAGAATATGGCAAAAAAGTTAACTGCAATTCTTCTAAACCAAAACCACTATTATAAGTTGTTGTCGGCTTAAAATAATATGGACTTGTTAATTGAACTGTTAAAAAATCAACTCTCTTAGAATCTCTTTTGGTTTGAAATGTATTCGTCAATCCAACCTTTGCATAATTACTAGATTCTATAGCATCAACCCCATCAATCTGCTTTAATCGATCAGAACTCATTGTCGGGTCATGATTATACGAGTACTCAACAGTAGGTGTAATAATATGCCTAATTCCATTAATATCCATCCCCATAAAATCAGATTTTACATCAAAAATTTTATAAAATTTTGTGCTAATATCTGTACCAGTCATAAACATAGTTCTCGGATGTTCCCACAAAGACTGGTTATATTTATCTCTATTATAAATAGTCTCCCGGCTTCCAACAAAAGGAGCAACATTAAAAAAAGACAACCTCACCGGCATAGAAAGTTTATTTACAGTATCAATTCGATTCATAAAAATATCTGTAGAAGAATCTGCGGGAACTGCATTTTTATAATTATACGAAGCAATTGAACTGGCATTATCAAAATAAAAAGGAGTTTCTCCTATTTGATAACTTGGCAAAGAATACTTTATTTCAGGTAGCTTTTCTAATTCTGAATACCATCTATTTGTTCTTTTTTGCACAAGAACATCTAAACTTGAATAATTAAAATAATGATGAAATAACCCATAAGAAACTGGTTGAGAATCTTTTTCATATTCCCTATAAAAATAATCTTTTAAAATATTATATTCAGTCCCAAGCAAAGATCTTTTAGAATCATTAATTTGATAATATTCAGAAACAAAATTGGTCTTATCTGAAATATCCCATTTATGCCTATTGCGAATCAAATATCTTTCGAATTCACTAGGAGGAACTTTTATTCGCTGGTCATCTTCACTACTATAATAAAATTTAAAATCACCTTTTCCCATAAATTTAGTATCATAATTAGCGCCAAAACCTTCTGCCAAACCTAATTTACTTCTATAATCAGCATAAATTCTTCCATTAATATTATCAGTTAAATTATACCTCCAAGCAGATAAAAGATACGGGCCCCATTTTTTAGATGTTCCTGGAGTAAGCTGGACATGCATCATAGGATCAGTCATCATATGATTATACCTTGGCATAGAAATTATAGGCCACTTACCTATATATAAGGTATCTTCTTCAGTTTGAATTTTATTGCCAATAAAAATTTTAGTTTTTTTAGTTTTTATTCTATACTGCGGATTATCCAAATTACATGTCGTAAAATAACCTCGATAAGCAATAAATTCTTCTTCACTTATACGCCTTAAATCCTTAGCTTTACCAAAATAAGAATCTGCTAAAAATTCAGCATTACGAATACTACCAGTTTTTTTATCAAAATCATAAGTAATTTCTTCGCCAAGCATTATTCCTTTTTCATCCTCTAATCGAATATGACCTTGGGCTTTACCAATCTTTTTCTCCATATCAACAACAATCTTATCGCAAGTAAGCTTAGCTCCTTTATAAGAGATAAAAACATTCCCTGAAGCCGTAACCGCTTTAGAATCAGTTGAGTACTCCACGGTATCACCATTAACAATAACCGGTTGATCTAAAACTTTTTTATTATCTTCTTGCGCAAAAGAAAAAGTAGCTGCCGATAAAAATACAGCTGTAAAAAATATTTTTTTTAAATTTTTTTTCATTTATTTTTGAGGAATTTTTTTATAATCTTCTAAAAACCTTTGAATCCCTATATCCGTTAATGGATGTTTAATTAATTGTTCAATAACATTAAAAGGTATTGTTGCAATATCTGCACCAATCTTTGCTGCCTCTAAAACATGAATTGGATTACGCACAGATGCAACAATAATTTCAGTCTTAAAACCATAATTAGTATAAATTTGTTTTATATCGCTAATTAACGTCATCCCAACCTGGCTAATATCATCAAGTCTTCCAATAAAAGGAGAAATATATGTTGCACCAGCTTTAGCAGCTAACAAAGCTTGTACAGGAGAAAAACATAAAGTAACATTAGTCTTAATATTTTTTTCTGACAAAAAACGAACAGCTTTTAATCCTTCTTTAATCAATGGAATTTTTATTACTATATTGGAAGCAATTTTAGACAACTCCATCGCTTCATCAATCATCCCCTTAGATTCCATACTAATTACTTCTGCACTTACAGGACCAGAAATACAACTACAAATATCTTTTATAATTTCTGTTGCTGGCCTGTTTTCTCTCGCTACTAAACTAGGATTTGTAGTAACACCATCAACCACACCAAAACTAGCTGCTTCTTTTATTTCTTTTATATTTGCTGTATCTATAAAAATTTTCATTTTAATTCCTCCTTAACCAGTAATCCTGCACCAATCATTCCTGCTTCATTCCCCAATATTGCCTTAGTTATTTTAACAGCCTTGGCATGCACTGTCATCGCTCTTTGATCTACAGTTTTTCTTACCTGATCAAATATAATTTTACCTGCATTTGCAACACCACCACCAATTACAACGATATCTGGATTAATTAGATTAACCACAGCGCTAACTGCAATTCCTAATTTAGTAGCAACATCAA
>CAYQXW010000126.1:0-5478 GCA_964421615.1 uncultured Planctomycetales bacterium | reverse complement strand
ATCTGGATAAAATTTCTGATTGATTGTATTCTCTTTCTCTTAATTTTGTTTTGTGTAAGGGAATAGGGATGATGCAATCAATAAAATCTATGTTGAAATTATAAGATTCAATGAAATCAGTAAGTAGTTTACTTAAATTTTTACCAAGATAATCTTTGTTTTCATACTTAAACTTATGAATAATTTCTTTTAAGGTCCCTTCATATAAGCAAGGGCTTATTGCCCGGTCAAAATGTAAATTTTGTTTTAAGCAAGAAGAACAAATGCTTTTATGACGATTTGTTTTATTCAATTGTCTGCCGCATCTATGGCAAAAAGGAGGAGAGCTTTTTTTTATATTATCCCAGCAGTTTGTGCAGATGTGGCGAGAATTATGGTTCTGTTCAATAATTTTCTCTTTGCAGATAAAACAGCTGTTACCGAAAAAAATATCCCTACTTCCTTTTAAAGTATTGGTAAAGAACGTTTTAATTTTTTTATTGAGATGAAAGCTTCTCATATAAATTTAGTATATGATAACAACTAAATAAAGGTTTGTCAAAATTATATTACTTGATTTGGTATATATAAATAATCTATAATATATTTTACTTAAAACTGCTTATAAGAGGAGAAAATTTATGGAAAAAAGATCTATTGTTGAATTAAAAAAAAGGCTGTTGGAATTGTTGAAACAAGATGCATTTAAAACAGGGAAGTTTATTCTTTCTTCGGGAAAAGAGAGTAGTTATTATCTTGATGGTAGGATTATTACAATGACACCTGAAGGAGCATATTTGATTGCAAGAATTATGTTAGAGATGATTCAGGGTTTAGATGCAGTTGCGTTTGGTGGTCCTACTTTGGGAGCAGATCCTATTGTGGGAGCAATGGCTGTTGTAAGTCATTTGGAGAATAAACCGATTAAAACATTTATTGTGAGAAAAGAAGCAAAAGCGCATGGAATGGGGCGGCAAGTTGAGGGGCCAGCTTTAAAAGCAGGTGATAAAGTTATTATTGTGGATGATGTTGCAACATCTGGTAAATCTTTGATAGAAGCTAAAGCTGCTTTAGATAAAATCGGAGTTAAAATTGTGAAAGCTTTAGTTATTGTAGATAGGCTGGAAAATGCTAAAGATAATTTAAAAGCAGTAGGTTGTGAATTTGAATCTATTTTTACGATAAGGGATTTAGGTGTAGAAAAATAATGTCAAAAAAAATTATAGTTGTAGGCGCAGGTCCTGCGGGAATGATGGCGGCTATCCGCGCTTCTGAATTAGATGCGCAGGTTTTAATTATTGAAAAAAATAAACAAGCTGGCCGAAAGCTTCTTCTAAGCGGTAAGGGAAGATGTAATCTTACTAATTATGATAGCTTGGAAGAATTTCTGCCGAGGTATAATTCTGGGGGACAGTTTTTACGAAGTGCTTTTTCAAAATTTTTTAATCAGGAATTAATGCATTTTTTTGAGTTTCGCGGATTAAGGTTAAATGTGGAAAGACAGAACCGTATTTTTCCGGATACCAATAGCTCTGCTAGCGTTGTTGATGTTTTGCTTCGAGAGATACATAGAAATAATGTTAAAATATTTTATGGTAGTGTTGTGGATAAGCTGATTGTTAAAGATAAAAAAATAGAAGGTGTAGTTTTAAAAGATGGACAATCTTTTGAAGCAGATGCAGTTATTTTAGCGACTGGTGGAATTTCTTATGCGTTTACTGGGTCAACAGGTGATGGAATCAGGATAGCGAAACAGTTAGGGCATAATATTATTAGTTTGCGTGCGGGTTTAGTTCCTATTGAGACTAAGAGAGTAAATTTTGATTGGCCGCAAGGGTTAACATTAAAGAATATTGTTTTAAAATTTATTGCTGGTAAGAAAAAAATAACTACTGATGTGGGGGAGCTTTTATTTACGCATAATGGAATTTCCGGTCCATTAATTTTATCTTGGAGCGGTCAGATTGTTGATTGGTTGGATGAGGGATTAGATGTTTGTGTTGAAGTTGATTTAAAGCCAGGACTTACTATTGAGCAGCTGGAAAAACGATTGTTGCGGGAGTTTCAGGAATATTCTAATAAGTCTATCCGTAATGTTTTAAAAGAATTGGTTCCCTCGAGTATGGTTGAAGTTTTTATCCAAAGACTTAAACTTGATCCAGATAAAAAGACAAATCAGATTAATCAAAAAGAAAGAAAAGATATTATTGGTTTACTGAAAAGTTTTAAAATAGATGTTTTAAGGTCTTTGCCGATAGAAGAAGCGATGGTGACAAAAGGTGGCGTTAGTTTAAAAGAAGTAAATCCTAGAGATATGCAATCGAAGTTGATTAGCGGTTTGTATTTTGCAGGAGAGATTTTAGATATTGATGCGGATACTGGTGGATTTAATTTGCAAGCAGCGTTTTCGACGGGATATTTAGCTGGAGAGTCAGCTGCGTTAGGTTAATTTAAAATTATGAACAGAAAATTATATTTAGCTTCGGATTCGAAAGCACGAAAAAAACTCCTCAATATTCTTGGTTTAAAATTTAAAGTTCTGCCAAGTAAAATTGATGAGCATTCTATTGCTAAAAATTCTAACTTTTCCAAACTTGTGCAAAGAAATGCTTATGCAAAAGCTAAAGCTGTGAGTCAGAAAGTTAGCTCTGGAATTATTATTGGGGCAGATACTATTGTTGTGACTGATAAAAAAGTTTTCGGCAAACCTCAGAGTATAGATGATGCGGTTGCTATGCTTAAAAATATCTCAGGTAAAGCTCAAATGGTTTATACAGGTATTGCAGTTATCGATAAAGATTATAAAAAAGAATTGGTTTCGTTTGAGAAAACAAAAATCCATATGGATAAATTAACTGACGAGCAGATTAGAGGTTATTTTAAAATTGTAAATCCTTTGGATAAAGCAGGGTCATTTGATATTCAGGGAATGGGGGCGTTATTTATTAGCCGGATAGAAGGATGTTTTTATAATGTTGTAGGTTTGCCATTGCGAAAACTTTATTTGATGCTAAAGCAAATGGGAATAAATATTTTTGTGCAGTTATTTTTTATTGGAGTTGCTGTATCTTTTTTGGGAGGGTGTTCAACCGAATATAATATTGTTACCGGGGAGCAAGAATCTTATTACTATAGTACAGAAAAAGAAGTTAACATAGGTGAAAATATTGCGCGTCAGGTGGAGAAAGAATATAAATTGGTTGAAGATCCTTTAGTGGCGCAGAGAGTGGAAACTATTGGTAAAAAAATAGCAGCAGTTTGTGATCGTAAGGATATTTTTTATCATTTTAAAGTAATTGAAGATAAAGATGTAAATGCTGTTTCGCTTCCCGGCGGGTATGTTTATGTTTTTAAAGGATTAGTGGAAAAAGTATCTAATGATGATGAATTAGCAGTTGTTATTGCTCATGAAATTGGGCATATTGTGGCAAGGCATAGTGTTAAAAAAATGCAGGCCATGAATAGTTACACTTTGTTAAGGTTATTAGCGATTCCTGTTCCGCAGGCGGGTGAAGTTGTAGCAGCAAGCGATGCGGTTTTTGTAGAATTATTACTGGGGTATGGACGGGAAGATGAACTTTTAGCTGACCAATTAGGAACTCGTTATGCTAAGCTTGCGGGTTTTGATCCACATGCGATGATATCTTTTTTAGAAAAATTACATGAAGTTGATATGAGAAAACCAGCTACTGCAAAAAATTATTTTAAAACACATCCCTATGTTCCCGATAGAATACGTGTAGTAAAACAAGAGTTGGGAGAGGCTATGGGTTTTAAAGATTATATAAATATTGAACAAAATACTCATGAATATAACGCGATTAAAAAATAGATTTACTTTTTTTGTAGTTTTTCTTTTGGTATTCCCATTTTGTGTTTTAGCTCAAGAAAAAGAGGATTTGATGAAAAAATCTGCAGTTGATAGAAGCAAAGCGTTTGGTGTTTTAGATTTTTTATGCTGGAATCATCCTTGGAATAATTTTCAGTATCCTGATAAAACGTCGATAGAAAAAACTGTAGCTTTGATGAAAGAAGCGGGTGTCAGTATTGTTAGGACAGATTTTCTTTGGCAGGATTTAGAGATAAAACCAAACCAATGGGATTTTAAAAAGTATGATCAGTTTGTAAAGATTTTAAATAAAAATAAAATTGAAGTGCTTGGCATTTTTGGATATTGCGCTGATTGGGCGTCTCCGTGTAATAAATGGAATGTTTTAGGCGATAATCATGAGCATTTTTTAAACTATGTGAGAAAAACAGTTAAACATTATAAAGGAAAAGTAAAATATTGGGAAATTTGGAATGAACCTGATTCTCATATTTATTGGGAAGATCAGGATGGATTAAAAAATTATTGTGTTTTATTAGGGAGAGTTTATAAAGCAATAAAAGAAGAATGTCCGGAGTGTTATGTTTTAAACGGCGGGTTAGCAAATGGAATATCAAGTGTAAATAAAATTTATGATAATGGGGCGAAAGATTTTTTTGATATTTTTAATATCCATGTTTTTAATAACCCTAAAGATCCAAATGCAGTAAAAAAGACAGTAGCATTAATAAAAATGGCATATAAGATTATGAAAAGAAGTGGTGATGCCAATAAAAAAATTTGGGTTACAGAAACAGGTTGTCCGGGTGCAAGTGTAGAAGATAAAATTGATAACTGGTGGATGGGTGCAAATCCGGATGAAAAAGAACAAGCTAAATATTTAAACAAAGTTTATGAGGAACTTTTAAAGATTGATAATGTTGAAAAAGTTTTTTGGGCGTTTTGGAGAGATACACAGCATTGGGGCAATGGTATTGACCGTTTTGGAATTATCCGTCGAGATTTTTCTAAAAAACCAGCATTTTCTGCATATAAGGCAGAAGTAGAAAAAGTTAAAACGGCCTCTAAGATTGACAAATAGGAGTTAATAAGTTATATTTAAACCATATGGAAAACTATTTTGTAAAACTAAATACATTATTCTTAGGAAACTTATCTCTGTTACAGGGATAGGCCTAGGGAGAGGTGTTTAGAAAAAATAGCCACCGCTTCTTAATGAGGCTGGTGGCGATTTTGTTTTTATAGACCACTGGATTTGTTAGAAGCAGTAGGCATAACAAGAAAGGTGAGTTTATTATGAAAACAAAAAAGATGCCGTATCAAAAATATTGTGAGTATCCTGCCGTAAAATTATCTGACCGGGTTTGGCCGAATAAAATAATTAAAAAAGCTCCTATTTGGTGTAGTACTGATTTGCGGGATGGAAATCAGGCTTTGCCTATTCCGATGAACATACAAGAAAAATTTGAAATGTTCAATTTGCTTGTTGCTATAGGGTTTAAAGAAATTGAAGTAGCTTTTCCTTCGGCAGCGCAAGTAGAATTTGATTTTGTACGTTTTTTGGTTGAAGGTAATCATATTCCTGATGATGTTATAATCCAAGTTTTGACTCAAGCGCGGGAACATTTGGTTCGTCGGACATTTGAAGCATTGAAAGGTGTTAAGCATGC
>CAYQXW010000125.1:0-5562 GCA_964421615.1 uncultured Planctomycetales bacterium | reverse complement strand
CCTGCCCAGTAAACGGCATTGCTTTAAACTTTTGTTCTTGGGTCTTCCATTCTTCTTCCGTAAACATAAATAAACACTTATCTAACCCACGAGTTACAAAAAATTTTTCAATAAAATTACCTTTAGCAATTTCTCGTAGTTTAGAGGGAAGAATAAGCCTTCCCTTACGGTCAATAGAATGAAAATACTCCCCGTAAAACATTTTATAAACCTTTCAATAGAAAAAATTACCCTTTTTTACTCAGGCAATTTTACCATTTACCACTTTACTCCACTTCTCTCCACTTCACATAACAAAGTATACATAATCACTCCACTTATGTCAAGAAAATATTTTAAATATTTTTTTACCCTTAAAAACAAAAAAAGAACCTCGCGATTAACAAGGTTCTTTGTACAAAAACTACTATAATGTTTACTATTTTTTACGGTTTAAAAAATATTTCTTTGCAACAGCAACATCTTTTTCAATTTGATTTTTTAAAGCGTGTTGAGACGAGAATTTTTCTTCATTACGAATTTTTTTTATAAATTGCACTTCTAAAATTTTACCATAAATATTTTTTTTAAAATTAAAAATATTTACTTCTATATTCGACTCTCTGCTTCCTTCAATAAAAGTTGGCTTTGAACCAACATAACATATTCCTTGGAACTGTTTTAAATTAAAAAAAACATCACAAATGTAAATTCCTGAAGGTGGCACAATTTCATGATGAGGATTAACATTCGCAGTTGGAAACCCTAATTTCCTCGCTATAGCTGTCCCAGCAATAACATCTCCCATTACACTAACTGGACGCATTAAAAATAACTGTGCCTTCTTTAAATTTCCAGAATCAATTAATTTCCTAATACTCGTACTACTAACAACATGCCCATTTTTTAAAATAACTTTAAAAACTTTTATTTTAAATTCATATTTCTTAGCTAAAACTTTTAATAAATCAACATTCCCGATTGCTTTTCTTCCAAAATGAAAATTATCCCCAACATACAAATATTTTACACCAACTTTTTCTATCAAAAAATCTTTAACAAAATTCTCAGGCAATATTTCAGAAAACTCATGATTAAACTCAACAATAATGCAAATATCAATTCCTAACTCTTCAATAACTTTTATTCTATGATCTAAAGAATATATAACACGTTCTTTATGTGGATGCGGCCAAAAAGTTACAACAACACTATTAACTCCTAATAACTTAGCCTTATTAACTACACTGCTGATTATTTTTCTATGACCAAAGTGCACTCCATCAAAAACACCGATAGCAACAACAGAATTATGTAAAATGTTTTTAAAATTCGTGCTAAATATTACTTTCATTTAACGCTTTCTTAACTTGCAATAATACTTTTCTTTTTGCTACTTCAATTTTTTGTTTTATAGTACAACCACTTGCTGTTTTATGCCCGCCTCCACCAAAATACGAAGCTACTTTATTTACATCTATTTTGCCCTGTGAACGAAAATTAACTCTCACCTCAGAGCCAACAGCTAAGTTTTCCTTAAATAATAAAACAACCTCCACATCTTTTAATGACCTTCCAAAACTCAAAATCTGCTCAGAAAGATCTATAGAAATCTTTTTTTGCAAAGCTTCCTTTTTTACCTCAAAATAAACAACTTTACCATTAGCAACTTTTTGCATTGAATGCAATACTACACTTAAAAGTTTCAAATCATTATACGGAACATTACAATAAATTTTCTTATAAATTTCTGAAACATTAATACCATAACTTACTAAATCTGCTGTAATTTTATGCGTATTGCTATTGGTATTTGAATATTTAAAACAACCTGTATCAGTCAAAATTCCAACATAAATAGCTAAAGCAGAATCTTTATCTAAAGGAATCTTCATTTTTTTAAACAACTCATAAACTTGTTCGCAAGAACAACTACATTCTGGCTTTACCCAATTAACAGTACCTAAATAAGAATTACTAACATGATGATCTATATTTAAAATAGGTTTATCTTTATTAATCGTGTAAACTTCTCCAGTCCTTTTTAAATCAGAACAATCCAAAGTTACAAAACAATCAAATTTGATCGGTTCCATATTTTTTGAATACTTACGAACAGCATCCAAGCCCGGCATAAAATCATATCCATACGGAATATTATCTTCATTTAAAATAACAGCTTTCTTCCCCAATTTCTTTAACAATAAATAAAAAGAAATTTCAGAGCCTAAAGCATCACCTTCCATATTAACATGACTGGAAATTAAAAAATTATCATATTTTCTAATAAACTGAATTGTTTTTTCAATACTCATATTATTCGTCTTTCTTATCAGTTTCAGTTATATTTTTTACTTCCTTTTCCTTAATTGACTCTAAAACTTCTTCAATTTTATTGCTATATTCAGCAGAATGATCTTCCCTAAATACTATTTCCGGTGCGAACCTTAACTGAACTCTTTCTGCGACTAACTTTCTTATAAAACCATTCGCAGATTTTAAAGCATCTTTAGTTTTATTATAATCTTCTGGCTTACCTAAAACACTAAAAAAAACTTTAGCATACTTCAAATCAGGACTAATTTCAACATCAGTGATTGTAATAAACCCCATTCTCGGATCATTAATCTCATTGAGTAGAATATTACTTACTTCTTTTTTTATAGCTTGCCGCACTCTATTTTGTCTTAACATATAAACCTCCTATATTATTTCTTTAACAAATCTAATCTCATCTTCCTTAGTACTTATTTTACCATTTAATTTAGCATTTAATACTTCTTTAAATATCTTTTGATAATGCGCTCCAGGTTTTAATCCCATAGCACAAAGATCCTGTCCAGAAAGCATAATTTTAACTTCATGGTGAAAAGCAAAAAAATCACTTATATTTTTATGTAAATTTTTGTTATTGCTTCTAGCTTTAATTAAAATAATTACTTCATACGTAATTTCATTAAGCAAATGAAATAATTCACTAGGCGGCAATATTTTCTTTGAAAGTGCTTTTTCAATATTTTTACGTTTAGAAAAATACTGCAAAACCCTATTTGTATCTCCTTTATGCAAAACAAATTTATCGCAAAATTTTTTAGCTTTGTTTAAATCATAATTTTCTAAAAAAGCAATTAAATATATTAACCAAACATCTAAATGCCGATGTCTTTTATGAATATCTTTAAACCAAATAATTGACGCTTCTAAACACTCCAATACTTTTCTTGTCTTTTGATTAAATTTCAAATCTTTACTTAAGAAACTTGTACCTAATAATTCATTAATTCTAAAAATATTGCGTTTAGGATCTTTCTCGCTAAGCAACAACTGCATTTCATCTCTTAACCGCTGTAATTGCAATTTCTCAAAAATTTTACTTTTAAGAGCTTGATTCAAACATTTTAAAGTTTCTTTTTCAAAATTAAAATTAAAACGTTGTTCAAACCTAATTCCTCTAATAATTCTAGTTGGATCATCTATAAAACTTTTATTATGAAGAATCCTTAATACTTTTGCTTCTAAATCTTTTTTACCGTTAAAAATATCAATTAATTTGCCAAAATCATTTCCTGATATTTGAACAGCTAAAGTATTTATAGTAAAATCCCTGCGGAACAAATCATCCTGCAAACTTCCCACACTTACTATAGGAAGATGCGCCGGTTGAGGATAAATTTCTTTTCTTGCTGTAACAACATCAATTTTAAAATGGTTCGGCAAAATAATTGTAGCAGTCATAAACCTGGGATGACTGATTACTTTACTTTGGGTTTTTAAAGCAAAATTATTTGCAAATTCAATCCCATCACCTTCAATAACAATATCCAAATCATAATTATCTACAGACAAAAATAAATCACGAACTAAACCACCAACAAGATACGCCTGAAAACCTAAATCTTGCGCTATTTCTTTAGCAGTATTAATCAAAACTATAATTTCTTTTGGTAATTTTTCTAAATATTTCTTCATATTTTAAGGCCGTGGATGATACATTTTATGAATAGATTTTAATCTATCCTTATTTATATGCGTATAAATTTGCGTTGTCGCGATATTAGAGTGACCCAACATCTCTTGAACCGAACGTAAATCTGCACCGTGTTCCAACAAATGAGTAGCAAACGAATGCCGTAAAATATGCGGTTTTATTATCTTTTTAATACCAGCTTTCTTTGCATAATATTTTATTAATTTCCAAAAAGATTGCCGAGATATTTTCTTGCCTACTTTACTTACAAACAACGCATTTGAAGTTTGTTTTTTTAAAAAACTCTGCCGGCTTTTCAGAACATAATGGTTTATACTCTCAATTGCTTTTTTACCTAAAGGAATAACTCTTTCTTTATTTCCCTTACCAATACATCTTACAAAACCAACTTCCATATTTACATCTTCTAACTTTAAATTAACTATCTCAGAAACTCGCATTCCTGTTGCATAAAAAGTTTCTAAAATCGCTTTATCCCGAATACCTTGCTTTTTTCTAGTATTAGGCACTGCCAATATTGCTTCAATTTCATTTAAGGATAACGTTTCTGGAATTTTTTTCCAAAGCTTCGGAGAATCAATTAAACTAGTAGGATCTTCCTGAATTATCCTTTCCCTAACTAAAAACCGATAAAACATTTTAATAGCAGCTAATCTTCTAGCAATTGATGTTGAAGATAAGCCAGAATCTTTTTGAAAAAGCATAAAATTGACTATTTCATTCCGAGAACCTTTAGAAATATCTTTGCCTGCTTTATCATTAATATATTTAGAATAAGACTCTAAATCTTCTCGATATGCTAATATAGTATTCTTAGCTAACCCTCTTTCAACACTCAAATAATTTAAAAAAGATTCTATCAATTCATCCATAACTAATTAAAAAAAGGATTATTCTTTTTTTCTTCACCAATCGTTGACTCTGGACCATGACCAGGATAAACAACTGTATCATCATCCAATACAAACAATTTATTTTTAATAGATTCTATTAAAACGGCTTGATTACCACCTAAATCGGTTCTCCCCACACTCTGACAAAATAAAGTATCTCCCGAAAAAACTACTTTTTGATCTTTAGGTTCAACTAGCAATAAAGATATCCCTCCCATAGTATGCCCAGGCGTAAATAAAACTTGCAACTTTAAACCTTTTGCTTCTATAAAATCTAAATCCTTAAAAAGTACAATTTTCGATTTCGTAGCGTATGGAAAACCAAAAAACAATGACAAATTTTTCTTAGGATCTTTAAGATAAGCTTCTTCTTTTTCATGAATATAAACAGGAACTCCAAAAGAATCATTTGCACTAATATGGTCAAAATGACCATGAGTATTAATTACAGCCTTAACAGTTAAATCATATTTTTTTAAAACTTTTTCTATCTTTTTAGCATCATCGCCTGGATCAATAACAAAAGCTTCACTTTTTTCACCAGCAGCAATAATATAACAATTAACCTCTAAAGAACCAACTTCTATTTTTTCAATTATCATTTTAACAAGCCTTCCACACTATGGTAAGCTAAGTCTTTAATAATATTTCTTTTAAGTTTATCAACTTTCTGAGCTATAATCATCTTATCATACCCATAAA
>CAYQXW010000124.1:0-5573 GCA_964421615.1 uncultured Planctomycetales bacterium | reverse complement strand
GGTTCAAATCGACGCAAAAGATGAAAGACAAATGAGAGAGGATTGGTGGATGCTACGCGAGGTTCTGCAATCTGGGAACTTCTGGATCTCAACTGGAATCGGGGGAGGCGCACTCGCCATGGCCAGGAAAACGGTCAAGTGGCTGGTCGCAAAAGCGAGTGAGTGAGAAATATGATGAATATATATAATTTAATAACAAAACCTAAAACTTATACTTTTATAATTAATGGAACATATATATCTGCTAACAATGATTTTCGCGCTTCGTCATTTAAATAATTATTTATTTTATTAGCGGTGATATATTTAAGCGAATTCATATTATTAATTTAAGAAATAATTTTCATATAGCTCAAATGAAAAATTATGATTTAATTTTTTGTAAAAATGTTTATTTGTACTATTGTATGTATGATAAATTTGAACTTTATCTGAAAATTTTTAAGGGAGCTTTAAATAAAAATGGTTATTTATTGTATTCTGATCGAGATTTTGAAAAAGCAGATGATCAATTAGCTGAAAGCTTAGGTTTTAAATTATTGCCTGAAAATATTTTACAGAGAGTTGAAGATGGCGGATTAGAAGATTCTTGTCCTTACGCTGGTAGTAATAGAAATAGAGCTCCTCCTAAAAAGTTAGAAGAGAAATTACCAGTTAAAACAGTAGAAGAATTAATTTTAGATTTAGAAAATACAAATTTTCAAGTTAGAGCTGCGGCAATCCATGATTTAGCTGTACTTAAAGATGCAAAATCCATCCAACCGTTAATCAAAGTTTTAAATAATAAACAAGAAAGACCAAAAATTAGAAGTTATGCTGCCAAAACTTTAGGAATTTTAAAAGCCCAAGAAGCTTATGAATCATTAGCAAGTGTTCTTTTAGAAGATAACCTAGATGATCGTTTGGCTAAAAAATCTATTTGGGCTTTAGAAGAGTTAAATGATGGTGGAGATATCGATCCCGTAATGATCATGCGTAAGGCAGATAAAATTATTTCTAAAGATATTTCAGGGGCTATTGTTGAAAATTTAATTAAAGCTCAGTTGAATGTTGAAGAAAATCAATTAGTTAGAGCTTCAAGAGCTACAGGCCGTAATGAAGAAAGTGTTTTAAATGCGCAGGCAAGAGTTACTTATGCTTTAAAAAATTCAGAATTAAACAAACAAGTTATTCGTAACGCAATGATTATTGGAGTTGGCCCTACTCTTAATGAACCGATTAGAATAATTGAGCAGCTTCCAAATTTAGAGAAAATTTATGTTGTTGAATCTTATTACCCAAATGTTTTAGACATTACTGAAGAACTCAAAACAATAGACCAAGATATCGCTGAGAAGATTGAAATTTATTATATGTCTGCTTTAGATATTCCGCAGGTATTTGCTAAAGAAAGTATAGATTTATTTTATTCATCTTTAAGTGTAAGTTTGGAAATATTTAAAGATGATACTGATCAGATTTTTGAAAATATTGAAAATATAATTAAATCTTACGGTTATGGTGTAATTATCTGCACATTTATAGGAGAGAAATGGGTAGATGCTGATGATACATATTTAAAAAATATTCAACCTATTGAATATTACAGAAATGTACTTTTAAAAGCAAAGAATATAAAACTGGATACTTTTGAGTCTAGCAGAATATCAGGTATTTTAAGTGGCAAACTTATGATGTCCTGGCAGAAAATCAGTGATGAGGAATTAAATAATCCTGAAATTATTGAATCTAAAGTTAAACTTTTAAATTCTTATTGGGAAAAAGATGTAATGCTAGCGGCTAAGTATTTAGCGCAGTTGAAAGACCCTAGGATTGTGGATTATTTTATAGATGCAATTGAAAACAGTCAGGATATTTTTATACAAATAGGTTTAATTAATGTTTTGGGAAGATTAAGTGGGCAAAAGGTAGATGTATATTTAAATGAGTTGTTAAATAAATCAATAAATAGAGATATTTTTATCCGTAAGTGTGCTGCAATTGCGTTGGCAGAACGAGGTAATAAAAGTCCGATAGTTAAAAGGACTTTGCAGGAAGCAAAAGAACATTATAAATTCAATAATACAGTTTTAAAACAAGTTAATGTGATGTTAGATTTAATCGGCGATGGTGGAAAGGTAGTAAGTGACGGCGGAACTGATTTAGAAATTTTAGCGAATGAACCATTCCATAAAGAACCTATTATAAATCGAGTGCAGACTGCAGAAAAATTAATCGAAGAATGGAAAGCTATTTTAGCAAAAGAATTTATTTCAAGAGATGATGTTACCAGAATGCAGGTTATTTCTTCAGATATAATTGCGACTACTCCGTTAGCGGCGGATGTTAATACCATAGATATTACGTTATTGGTTGATTTATATCAAAATCTTTATCATATTGCAGTAGAAACTTACGAAAAAGTTCTAAATTTAACGAGTGTTGATATTCACCAGCAGAATAAATTCCAATTGAAAGCTTCAAAATTTATTTATGTAGCGGCGTATGCATTAATACACCAAAATTTGAATCAGATTTTAGATGCGCTTTTAACATATTCAACTGCTGGATTACCACGATGCCGTAATGGTGAATTGACAGGTGTAGCGAATATATTTAATTTTTTAAAAGATTCAATTTTTAGAATTGTGACAGCTATAGTGAGATATGGGTGGGGGTTTGAAGTTCACTCGATTATTTGTAGAAGTGTTTTTAATGAACGAAGAAAAGAGTTAGTACATTTAGGTAATATTCTGGTCCCTGGTTTATATGAGTCGGAATTGTCTGCTTCTAATTTAAATCCAAGTATGATTTTACGTGCTAAACGTAATGTTGCCGTTGGAGTAAGGCAAAGTTGGTCTTTTAGAGTAACCGTATATTCTTTCTTTGTGCCACTAATTCTTTTAGTAATAAACCAAGGGATTGGTTGGGTTTATTCTTTATTAGTTGCTACGAATCATTTTGCTGCATTATTTAATATTATTTCAATTGCTTTAGTGAATATGACTGTTTTTTCAATAATGATTAATTGGTGGTCATTATGGTGTAGAGATAATTTCTACCGTAAAAATTATCTAGATATACAGGAACAGATGGAGTTATTAAATATTTTTGGTTTAGATGATTATAATAAAAAATTAATTAATGAGGAATATGGCAAGCTTTGGGATGCTTGGAATGACGAAATGTTAGGGTTTAATCCTAAATCTTTAGATTGCGTTATTATTTCAACTGATAGTGATTTTGAGCTTTCTGATTCTGTTAGGATGATTTGGAAAAGAAAAGATGTTCCGATTGTCGTAAAAAAGACTTCTTCGAAGGGTAGCGGATATTCTTTCTTGGAAGTAATGCGTTATTGGAAAGATGGTTGTACTTTAAAGCAGTTTGTATCTGATGTTGTATTTAGCGGAGGCAGGATTGCATTTGATTCAGAAGTAAAATCTGTTTGTAATAAACCTTTGGCAGATTCTAGAGTTGCGATAATTTTTGCGAATAAAGATGCTGTTGCATCCAGTAAATCTGAGATTCCTTGGGTGATGGATAAAGATACGTTAATTACTTTAAATTCACTTGAGTTTGCGTTGCTTAATTGTATTCGTGCTGCGCAGGTTTTCAAAAAAGAAAATGCAGTTGGACTTATTATTTATAACGGTGATGGTGTTTATCTTGGGCCAATGCACCGTTTCAATGGTATTACTCTTTTAGGTGCATGGGAAAATATTCGTCAAGCTGTTGAAGAACAATTAGGCGTTATTATTTCGGACAAAAAAGGTAAAGTATCTTCGATTTATGATCGAGCAAAAATTTCTTTAGTGAAGAAACAAAATCCTAATATATACGATTGGAATAATTTTGATATAAAACAAGTATTAGCTAATTCTGGAATTATGTTTATTAGTTATCCTGTTGATCAATCGAGAATACTAATGCGGTTTATTGATTTTATTAACGATTTTTATAAATTCATTAATAAAAGAATTAGACAGTTGGGTTTGAATAATGAGGATGCTAATTTAGCGATAAGAATAGTTCCAGATATAATGACGGTTTTATCAAGATTGAATCAACGTATTGACGGATATTCTAATGCTACTTCTTCGTATTTTAATGCGCGTATAGATGATTTAAATAGGGATGATGTATATTTTCATATGAAAAGTAAATTGCTAAAAGATTTAGGCGATTGGTATTATAAAAGATTTTATGAAGCTTCTGGTTTTGATTTATGGGTGAGAGAACCGTCACATCATGAAGCATTATATTTTAGAGTTTCTTCCAATAATCCGAGGAACGAAAGAGCTTTGAATAAGATTCATCAAGCAGCAGAATATTTAATGGAAAATGGTTTTGGCAAAGATGAAGATGGCGGGTGTGAAGAGTTTAGAAATAATAAAATAGTTAAAGATTGTGAATGTGTATATCTAAAAAATTTATATATTGATGGGAAATTATATAAAATTGCAATAGGAAAGTTGCAAGAATATTACTATTACTTGGTTTTAATGCCGAATGGAAGATTGATTTATAGTAAAAAATTTAGTGATAAAACAAAAGCTGTTAAAGTTTTTAAAAATGTTGAGTACATTGATTGTTTTGAAGAATTAATTTGGATTGCAGGAAATAGTTTTAATATTACCGATACGCAGGCTCTGGATCCTACCGTGGCAGGTGAGCCGGAGTCTGCTGGTAATAATGAACAAGATGACGGCGGCAGCGCAGTATCCGGCGCAATCGGAAGCGCCGATATGCGTTTGTACGCTAAGGCGCGTCGCGTCGCATCCGATAGCGACGGTGGCAGCGCAGTAGCGCGTCGCGTCGCATCCGATAGCGACGGTGGAAAAATCTTCATTGGTGCGCAGAATGTATTCCCGAATCCAAAAATTGGAGAAGTTACAGGAGAGATTACAGTTTCAAGGCTAACAAAAGAAGGTATTAGCGCAATTATTATTGGGCATCCAGATAGAACTTTAGGTAAAAAAGGTGTTAGAGAATCTAACGAACTTTTGAATCTTAAAATACATACTTGTTTGGATAGTAATGTTGCTCCAATTGTTTGTTTGATTGATGTTAAGATTGATGATTTATCGGAAATAAATGCAAAAGATTATTTAGAGCGAGTAGAAAATAGTTTTAAGAGACAAATTAATGTGAAATTAAAAAATATTGAAAATGAAAAGACAAGTAAGATAATTTTTGAGTATTTACCATATTGGTTTTTAAATAAAAGTGAAGCTGAATTATTAAAGAAAACCAAGCTGTCTGCAAAAAAAGCACAGAAAGTTTTAAGTTTATTAAGAGCGTATTTAGCAAGGAGTAGAAGGTTTGGAAAAGATAAAGCGAAAGAAGCTATTTTAATTTATGCAGGTGGTGTTAATGAGAAGAATGTTGCCAGGTATATTAAACAACCTGATATAGACGGGGTATCGATTGGGGAGAGTGCCCATCCGGTTGAGAAAGCTGCAAAAATTGTTAGAATTGTTGAAAAAATTGCTTTAGCGCATAATAAGTATCCTATCGTAGTGTTTAATTTAAAAATGTTTAAAAGAAGTGCGTGTATTATGCATTATTACTATGATTTTTCGAAGATGATTGCT
>CAYQXW010000123.1:0-5637 GCA_964421615.1 uncultured Planctomycetales bacterium | reverse complement strand
GATCATAATCTTTAACGCGTTCACAAACTGGTCTATAAGAACTTGTCTGTCTTTTTAATTTTAAAAATCCTTTTGGATCTCCCATTTTACTCTCCCATTACAAATATCTATCAACAATTATTTTTATCATCCATCCGATACATCTACACCAGCTAATTTTTTAGCTTTAGCTTCTTCAATAATTCTTTTATATTCATGCGGCATAACTTTAACAAAATGTTTCAATTCATCATTAAAATTTTCTAATATCTTTTTTGCCTGCACACTTTTAGTATATTTTTTATGGTTAGTTAATAAATTACGCAACATTTCACTATCTTCATCGTCGAGTTTCTCTAAACCCACCATACTTAAATTACAATAATTTTTAAAATTGTTTTGAATATCATAAACGTAAGCAATCCCGCCAGACATACCTGCACCAAAATTACGGCCAGTCTTGCCTAAAACAACAACTCTTCCGCCAGTCATATATTCACAAGCATGATCTCCTACACCTTCAACAACTGTATAAAGACCAGAGTTACGAATACAGAAACGTTCACCGGCTTTACCTAAAATATATGCTTCACCGGCTATTGCCCCATAAAATGTTGTGTTTCCTATAATACTATTTTCACTAGCATTAAAAGTTGCTTTTTTATCTGGATAAATTATAATTTTACCCCCAGAAATTGCTTTACCAACATAATCGTTAGCCATTCCTTCTAATTCAAAAGTTACGCCTTTTGCTAAAAATGCCCCAAAACTTTGACCAGCAAAACCATTAAAATTAAAATGAATAGTATCTTCAGGCAACCCTTCTTCACCAAAGTGTTTGCAGACTTCACCACTTAACATCGCGCCAGTTGTACGATTAAAGTTTTGGATATGAACTTGAGCTTTAGTAGGTTTGTTTTTTTTCAAACTGTCATTAGCAAGTTGTATTAATTTTAAATCCAAAATATTATCTATACCGTGATCCTGCTCCATAGTTTTAAATCTTCCTACAGACTTAGGCATATCTGGTCTATAAAGGATATTAGATAAATCTAAATCCTTAGCTTTCCAAGGTAAAATCGCATTATTAACTTCTAATAAATCTGTCCGACCAATCATTTCATCCATAGTCTTAACCCCTAACTGCGCCATAATCTGACGTAATTCCTCGACTACAAATTTAAAATAATTCATAACATATTCTGGACGGCCAGTAAATCTTTTTTCAAGCAGTTCATCCTGAGTCGCAACACCAACAGAACAATTATTTAAATTACAGTGCCTTAACATTACACAACCCACAGTAATTAAAACCGCTGTACAAAAACCATATTCTTCTGCGCCAAGTAACGCAGCGATAGCAATATCCCGTCCTGTACGCATCTGCCCATCAGTTTGCAACCTCACTCGGCTTCGCAAATCATTTAAAACTAAAGTTTGATGTGTTTCAGATAAACCCAACTCCCAAGGTAATCCTGCATGTTTAATAGAACTCCACGGAGATGCACCTGTTCCACCATCAAAACCAGAAATCAAAATCATATCCGCATGCCCTTTAGCAACACCAGCGGCAACTGTCCCAACACCAATTTCAGAAACAAGCTTTACACTGATTCGAGCTTTCGGATTAACATTTTTCAAATCATAAATCAATTGGGCTAAATCTTCGATAGAATAAATATCATGATGTGGAGGCGGCGAAATTAAAGTAACCCCTGGAGTTGTATAACGAGTTTTAGCAATAATCGCACTAACTTTATGTCCAGGAAGCTGCCCACCTTCACCAGGTTTTGCACCCTGTGAAATTTTTATTTGGATTTCATCTGCATTTATTAAATAATTTGTAGTCACTCCGAATCTTCCGGAAGCTACCTGTTTTATCGCACTTCGTGCATTATCACCATTCGGTAATGGTTTAAATCTTGTGGGATCTTCTCCACCTTCACCGGTATTAGAACGTCCTCCAAGTTTATTCATTGCAATCGCTAAAGTCCGATGCGCACCACCGCTGATAGACCCAAAACTCATCGCACCAGTAGCTAATCTTCTATAAATACTTTCCGCTGATTCAACTTTAGAAATATCAATAGGTTTAACTCCAGCTTTAAATTTAAATAAACTTCTCAAAGTCGCTGGATTCGCCGACTGATCATTAATTAAACTTGCAAACTCTTTATATTTACTATAATCTTCTTTTCTTACCGCATCCTGTAAAGCAGCAACACTATCTGGATTCCAAAGATGGAATTCACCATCTCTTTTCCACTGATACAATCCTCCCGGAGGTAAATAAACTCCACTAGACTGTCTTTCTAAAAATGCCTGTTTATGCATAAGTAGAGTTTCTTCTCTAATTGTATCAAAAGTTACTCCTCCAATACGGGAAACAGTTCCGCAGAAACAGCTATCAATCACCTCTTCGCTCAAACCTAAAGCTTCAAAAATCTGAGCACCACGATAACTTTGCAAAGTAGAAATACCCATTTTAGAAAGGACCTTCTGAATACCTTTATCTACAGCTTTTACAAAATTATAAATGCTGGTTTTTAAATCAGTTTTTAATTCACCTTCTTTAATTAAATATTCAATCGCCTGATAAGCTAAATATGGATTAATACAATCCACGCCATATCCAAATAATAATGCAAAATGATGCACTTCTCGAGGCTGTGCGCTTTCCAATATTATGCTAATCTGTGTTCTCAACGCTTTCTTCACCAAATAATGATGTACAGCGCCGACACTCAATAATGCAGGCAATGCAGCTTTATTTTTATTAATTCCACGGTCACTTAAAATAATAAAAGTAAAACCTTTTTCAATTGCCTCCTGCGCTTCTTGACAAATTCTTTTAATACTTACCTGAAAATCTTTTTTATCATCTACATCAAATAATAAACTTATAGTTTTAGTTTTAAAACCACCTACTTTTATATTACGGATTTTCTCCAACTCCTCATTTGTCAATGTAGGGTGTTTCACTAAAAGTTTATGACAATGTTTATCAGTTTCCTCTAAAATATTTTTTTCAGGGCCTAGGAAAGTATTTAAACTCATAACTAACTCTTCACGAATTGGATCAATCGGAGGATTAGTAACCTGGGCAAATAATTGTTTGAAATATGAAAAAAGCGGTTGGGCATTTTTTGACAATACGGCATGCGGAGTATCATTTCCCATCGCACCAACAGGTTCTTGGCCAGTTTCAACCATAGGTTTGATAATAACTTTCAAATCCTCTCTGGTAAAACCAAACGCCTTCATCTGATCTAAAACATCTAAGGAATCTTTTTTACTTTTAGTATTTTCTTGTTCAACTGGAATATTTTCCAGTTCCAACATATTATCTTTAATCCACTGCCCATAAGGTTTTTTCTGAGTAATAATTCTTTTAATCTCTTCATCTTCAATGATTCTTCCCTGCTGGGTATTAATAAAAAATATTTTACCCGGTTCAAGTCTTCCAGAATGCTGAATATTTTTCGCAGGTATATTTAAAACCCCGACTTCAGATGCCATCATCACAATATCATCTTTAGTTACCAAGTAACGGCAAGGACGCAAACCATTCCTATCTAAAATCGCGCCAACTCTCACTCCATCAGTAAAAACCATCGCCGCTGGACCATCCCAAGGTTCCATTAAACAAGCCTGATATTTATAATAATCTTTTATTTGCTGATCCAACAAATTATTTTGTTCCCAAGCAACAGGAATCAACATCATCATAACTTGAGCTAAAGATTTTCCGCCCAAGAACAACAATTCAAAAACATTATCTATCGCTGCAGAATCACTTCCACCTGGAACTATAATTGGCTTTAATTTAGCCAAATCTTTACCCAAAAGCTCGCTTTTTAATAATCCTTCTCGAGCACGCATCCAATTAATATTCCCTCTTAAAGTATTAATTTCACCGTTGTGAGCAATATAACGAAACGGCTGTGATAAATCCCATGTAGGAAAAGTATTCGTACTATAACGTGAATGCACTAAAGAAATTGCACTTTTCATCGAATCATCTTTTAGATCGACAAAAAATTTCTCAACCTGGTCCGGCATCAACAATCCCTTATATGAAAAAGTACGGCTGGAAATATTAGTTATATAAAAAAACGATTTCTGTTTTAACTCCAAACTTCTAATTTTATTTTCAATAAGCTTACGGATTATAAAAAGTTTTCTTTCAAAATATAACTCATCTTCTTTAATTTTTGCGCTAATATCTTCTTTTGCTGACATCAAAAAAATCTGCTCTATAACAGGCTGTGTTTCTTTAGCGGTTTTACCTATATCTGAATTATCAACTGGAACTTTACGCCATCCTAAAAGTTTACAACCTTGAGATTCAATAACCTCTTGAAAAATATCCTTACAATATTTACGTTCTTTACTTTCCGTCGGTAAAAAAACCAAGCCGCTTCCATAAAGCCCTAAATCCGGAAGTGCAATTTTTTCTTTAGCACAAACTTTCAAAAAAAACTCATGCGGAGTTTGGATTAAAATTCCCGCACCATCACCAGTTTTCGGATCTGCACCAGTTGCACCTCTATGTGTTAAACGATTCAAAACTTCTAACGCTTGTTTAATTACAGAATTATCTTTCTTACCTTTATAATTACAAATAAAACCAACACCGCAAGCATCATGTTCAAACCGTGGATCATACAACCCTTGTTTTTTTGCTAATCCGTTCTCTTTTTTCATATTATTTTCCGTTTTGTTACATCTATTCCTAATTTTCATTTATTTACCAGAAGAGACAAAGTTTTTAAATTGTATCATTTTTTTATTCAAATTTCCAGAGTTTTCTTTACCTAACCAATATCTCCACCGGCCAAAAAAGGCGTTCATAACCAAAATTGGTTTATGAACGCCTTTTTCTTAAAAAAATTATTTAATAAAAAGCATCTCTCTATATTTAGGTAATTCCCAAAGATCGTCGGAAACAACAGCCTCTAACTCATCAACGTGTTTACGGATGTGGGCCATATATCCTTTAATTTTTTCAAAATAAAGCATCGCCTTCTCATCATGATCCATATCCTTGGATTTATTCAATAAAGCAATCATCTCTTTGGTATTACGTCTTACATAAAATATCTTTTCAATAACATCCGCTAAATGCTCTTTCTGGTCTGCAATTGCTTTAGCATCAATTTTTAAACCGCTCTTTTTAACCGTCAACAAACCTGTAAGATTTTCAGTTAAAAGTTTTTGATACTCTAAACCTGGAGGAACTATACTTGCATTCACCATTTCACTAAGAGTATTTGCTTCTATCTCAATGAATTTGCAATAAGTTTCCACCCAAATATGTTTTCTAGCAATCATCTCTTCACTTGATAAAACCTTATATTTTTCAAATAAAGCAATGTTCTCTTTCTTTGCAAATGCTTCCAACGCTTCTGGAGTTGAAGCAACATTAGGCAACTTTCTCTTTGTAGCTTCTTTTAACCATTCTGCAGAATAATTATTTCCTTCAAAACGAATATTCTTTGTTTCCTTAACAATTTGAGCTACAACTTTTAATACAGCGGTACTAAAATCTTTACTTTTTACTTCCTCCTGAATTTTAGCTGCGACATAATCCAATGATTCAGAAATTATTGTATTAATAACTGTAATCCCAGTTGAAATATTCTGAGAAGAACCTAC
>CAYQXW010000122.1:0-5757 GCA_964421615.1 uncultured Planctomycetales bacterium | reverse complement strand
ACATAAAACAATTAAAGTTTTATAGATATTTTGTAATTTTTTCATTTTAAATTAAATTAGATTATATTTCAAAAGCAATGTGCAATAAACTAAAGCAAAGTAATTTCAACATAACTTTAGACTGACTTGGAGAAACTTTCCTAGAAAAATTATCCCATTCTGTTCGAATCATTACTTGAGCTTCTTGAGTACAAATTTCTAATGAATTAGATTTATCAATTAAATCAATTCCTTCTGCTAACCCTTCTTTGCTTTCTCTTAACTCTTTTGAACAAAGAATTTCTATCAACCTATCCCGTTGCTTATTTTTTAATAAGAATAAAGCTTTATAGATAACATAACTCAACTTCCCTTGTCTTAAATCCTCTCCCCTAGTTTTAGTCCACTTAGAAGAATCACTAAAATTCAAAACATCATCAATAACCTGGAAAGACACGCCAAAAGCACGTGCTAAATCTACGCAATTTTTTCTCGTTTGATCATTTAAATTTCCTAAAACAGCTACAACATCAGAAAGCCCCATAACAGCGGAAGCAGTTTTATATTCATACATCTGAAGAATTTTATCTCCCAAATTATCTTCTATCCACAACTTTAAATTATCAAAATTCATATTTCTCGACCAATAAATATCTAAAGCCTGCCCAAAATGAGCTTGAACAAATTGTTTATTTATAACTTTATATAATTCATTTCTCTGGTTTTCATTAATAAACTGCTGTTCTGCTAAAAGTAAATACGGTAAAAAATAAATAGTATTACCAGCATTAATCGCTACATCCATCCCATATTTCAGCTGAATACACTGCTGACTGCGTCTTAGCTGAGAATCATCTTCTATATCATCTATAATCAAAGCTCCAGTATGCGTCAACTCACTAATCAAAGAAATCAATTTTTCAAATTTTTTTGAATCTATTCCTAACGTTTCCATTAATAATAAACCAAAAATCGGTCGCCAATGCTTTCCCTGCCTCTGCATTAAATCCCATACAGGTTCTAAAATAGTTTTTGTATATGCATAAGGTTCATGTCTCCACGTAGGTTTACCGACATACTCTTCAAGCTTAGATTGAGTTAAAACTTTTGGTAAAAAATCCTCTATATGTTTATCAATATCCACTGCAACAACCTTTAAATACTCTTGAAAATCAAAAACATATCCATATCCATATAATTCTAGACGACCAACACCTTTTAAAACTTTTCCATCTATTGTTCCTGTAACATTTCCAACCCCTTCCCAAATAGCTCTAGCAAACCCTAAAATTTCTATCTCTTGATTTTCACAAATAGGATCAAAATCTATTTGGGCTTTTATTTGAGGAATAATAATTTTACAGCTAACAGGATAATCTATTTTAGTTATAGGACTCTGCCAAATTTTCTTAATTTGTATATCGAAATCAGTTATAACAAGAGGAGATTTACTTCCATCAATAAGAACTGCATATTTATATACAGATTTATTATTCTGCATATCTTTATGCACCATAATTAATAATTCTCTATTTTCATCTAAATTTATTCCGAACCAATCCCAACCTAAAATGTTTCTACTCTTATCTTCAGATACAAACCACCCTTCAATTTCACCCCACTGATGATCAAACCATGCTCTTCCTTGAACTGCTTGAGTATCTACAACACCAGTTAATGATAAAGAAGTAAAGCTAATATATTCCATCCCACAATCAGTAAAACAAAGAGGGTTTTTATTAGATTTTAAAACAAATTTACAGCTTTTCTTAGTATTAGGCTCTTGAAAATCAATATTTAAACAGTTATCTTCAAATTTTAAGTTTAAATTTTCCCAAGTAAAAGATTTATTATCATAATCAATTTGAGGGTTTACTACACTTTGTATAGGCTTCGGTGGACCATATTTCAATAACTCATCCATATAAGCTTCAATTAAAGCTTTATCTAACTTAAGATTTGTATTTTTTTCTAAAGTATTTTTCAACAACTCTAAAACTTTTGGCTCAATCCAAGACAAAGTTTGATATTCAGACTTTTCTGGATTCAAAACAGAAAGAATAAAAGAAAAAGAGACTTGTTCTTTTGAAGTAACATCAGGAAGTTTATGCTTAAATAAACTAAGCATAAAATATTTATCTGCAGAATTTTCTTGTTTATATTGTCCTTGAATAAACCACCATTCAATCGGACTATTATTAATAAAAATTTCTTTGGAAAAACTATTATTTTCTACTTTTTTGATTTTCACTGTTTCAATATTTTCTTTTTAAGAGTGGAATTCTTCTACTTGAAGAATAATTTAAATTTAATCCTTAGGTATTATATTCTGTTTCCTAATTTATATCAAATACTTTTGATTAAATTTTAAATTTAGAATTAATTAGTGGTGGTATAACTGGGTTAACATTTTTTGAGCAGCTTTATAAGCTACAACTTTAGTTAAATATCTTCCTTCTTTTAACTTTTTAGTAACACTTTTAATCTTTTTAGGATCAACTTTTTGAGTAGTATTCAATAAATTTAAATAAAATTCAAAGTTATTCTGTGTAAAAAGCTCATTTTCATGTAATTTATTTTTCATTTTAGCCTCCTAGAATAAAAAAAACCAAAAATTTAAAAGGTAAATTTTTGGTTAAAAACAAAGATCTTGAGGAAGACCTCAAGATCAATCCCTTAACGGCAACGCAGCCCTCCGATTATTCGGAGCTGTCATTTTGCGCCCCAAGATTACTCTTGGTTTACCTTTTTCACTAAGGACAACTTATTATGCTAAAAGTATAACATATAATACTTATATTTCAAGCTTCTGCCTTATTCAACTTTAAAACATCTTCAATTTGCGCAATAACATCTAATGGAGTAAAAGGTTTCTGCAAATAATTAGTTATATCAAAAAAATTAAGCAAAGTTATATCTTTATTCTCAGTAAAAAAACCTGACATAGCAATAACAGGAATTCCCATAGTCTTATTAACATGTTTTAATTTATTGGCTACTTCAAAACCTGTCATACCTTTCATCTTTAAATCCAATAATATAACATCTGGCTTAGTCTTAGCCGCCATTTCTACTGCTGACATTGCATCATTTTCCACAACGACATCATAACCACTAAGATCAAGAGTTTCATTAAGTTCCTGCAAAAATTCATTATCATCATCTATTATAAGCACTCGTCTTCGACTTATCTTTTCCATATTATCCTCCTAAGTAATTACAAGTTCCTAATTAAATTATATATGATTTATATTAAAAGTAAACAGCTGAATGCTTCAATGTTTTGACTTTGTTCCACTATTGCAAGGGAGATTTAATAGGCAAAACTATAGTAAAAGATGTCCCTTGGTTTTTTACACTTTCAAATACAATACGGCCACGATGAAAATTAACTATCTGCTTAGAAACTGCTAAACCTAAACCAGTTCCTTTAGGCTTAGTACTAAAAAAAGGAGTAAAAACATTAGCCTGAACCATATCATCTATTCCTAATCCATTATCTTTAATAGAAACAGAAATTTCATTTTTATTACTATCTTTTATAGCTTTTAATTCCACAGCTCCAGACTTACTAATAATCGCTTCGAAAGCATTAGAAAGGATATTAATAAAAACTTCTTTTATCTGTAAAGAATCTGCCTCAATAAAAAGGTCTTTTATTTTTTTTATATCAACTATAAATTTAATATCATCACTAGAAAATCTTAATTTAACTTCTTGAATACACTCCAGAATTAAATCATAAATATTAAAACTTTCTATTTTAGGCTTTCTTATTTTTGAATAAAACAATAAATTGTTTATAATTCTGTCTGCTTCTATAACTTTTTTTTCAATATTATCAATATTTTTTTCTACAAGACTAAAACAATTATCATTAGATAATTTTTTCTTAATATTAAATGCAGCCATACTAATTACACCTAATGGATTTCTCAATTCATGTCCGACAATCGCAGATAAAGCACCAAGTTCAGAAAGATGCTTAGACTCAACCAGTTGATGTTCAGTCTCCACTAACTTTTTAGTCATCTGCGCAACCATCTGTTCAAAATATTCTTTATCTTGTTTCAAAATAGCTTCACTTCTTTTATGTTCACTGATATCTCTTATTAATTCAAGCGACGCAATAAAATTTTTATTTTTATCATAAATTGCCCAAGCTTTAGCCCATAAAAAAGCTCCCCTACCTCCAAAAACAGTAGGCAAATAAACTTCTGCACTTAAAGTATTCCCTTCTCTTTTTACATAATCATAATTTTTTTCAATCTCTTCATCAGGAACTTTAACCAAATCAATCATAATAGGGCGCCGATTGCCATAAAACGGAATAGAATAACAATAATCACCATTACCCAAAATACTATCTCTGGAAACACCTGTCAAATCTTCCATTCCATGATTCCAACCAACTACTTTCTTATCTTGATCAATAACAAAAGCAGCATCTGGCAAAAAATCAACAATATCCTGCCAGCTCAATTTTTCTAGTGTAGAAAAATTATTCTTATTTTTTTCCATTTTTTGTTTTAATATTTTTTTTAAATTCTAATGGATTAACACCTGCAACCTTTTTAAATTGCCTTGTAAAAGATTCTGTATTTTCATAACCAAGCTTATCAGCAATTTGCCCAACTAAATAACCACTGCGTAATAATTCTTTGGCCTTACTAATTTTTATTCTTAAACGTAAATCAGTAAACCTTATTTTTTTCTTTTCAAAAAAAACCCTGCTCAAATATTTAGGACTCAAACATAAATAATTAGCAACATCAACTAACGTAATTTTTTTAAAAATATTCGCTTCTACATAATTTTCAATTTTTGCAATTTTACCATCTAAATCTAATACTTCATTCTGCTTGGTAACATTTAAAAATTTATCTGCTAAAAGCCTGATATTCGCTAATTCCAATGGTTTTTCAACATAATCATCAGCTTTGTGATGTAAAGCTTCTAAAACTATCTCTTTAGAACCATATCCGGTTATAATAATGACTTTTACATTAGGCTGAATTTTTTTTACTTTTTTTAATAATTCAATACCATCCATATCTGGCAACCGCATATCCAAAAAAATAAGACTTATATCATTCGGTTTCTTAATTCTTTCTAAAGCCTCATTTGCACTCAAAGCTTCAACAACATCATAACCTTCTAAAAATTCTTTAAATTCCGATACAAATTCTTTATTATCATCTACAATTAATATTTTAGGCATGTTTAAAATAAAAAACCCAGAATCAATCTGGGTATTATTAAAAATCTAAAATTATATTCATTTACTTTGTCCAATTTTCACCTCATATTTATTTTATCACAAAACTCCTATTCATGCAAAAGCTCTTTCACTCTTGACAATAATTCATCAATTAAAAAAGGTTTAATTAAAAATCCATCTGCAATCTTCAACATCTCTTGTTCTCTTTTTTCTTCTTCAGGCGTAAACAACATTTCTTTTTTAGACATCTCAAATGACATTGGCCTACCGCTAATAATCAAAACCTTAATTTTATCAAAATCTTTTTTTATTTTTTTTAAAATATCATATCCACTCAATCCTGGCAGTTTTAAATCTAAAAGCAATAGATTAAATTCTTTTTTTGTAAGAACTTCCTCTACTTTCAAACCATTACTTTCAACACTAACCTCATACCCAGAATCATTTAAAAGATCGGACATCTCCTGGCAAATCTCATCATCATCATCAACTATTAATATGTTTTTGTTCACTTTGCCACCCCTGGTTAACAGGTAATTGTATAAATACAACCGTTC
>CAYQXW010000121.1:0-5793 GCA_964421615.1 uncultured Planctomycetales bacterium | reverse complement strand
CGTTATTATCGCTTTGGGCCACGGTATATTTTAAAATCTCGGCCAATGACATCTTAATATCTCCATCGGGATACTTATCCCTTATCGGGCTCCAGGTATTCGGCAAGAGATCGCTCTTACGTATATATAATTCCTGATCCAAAGCAAAACGGCCATTGTCCACTTCGCTCAAAACAGCCAAGGCCAGAGGAAATTTAAAAACACTTTGCATAGGAAACTTGCGTTCCCCATTAACGCCCAAAGCCTTCCTCTCCTCTATACCCAGAATAGAAACACCAACCTCTGCTCTCATTGGTGCAACGATGCGCGAAATTTTCGCCTGCAGTGTTTCCTCCTGCGCAAAAGCCCCATGGAAAGCCAACAAGAAGACTAAGTTCATTAAACAAAATTTTTTAAACACGAATTAATTCCCTCTTTCTTTTATTCTCCTGAGGCTAACCATCCTTTTACAAGCCACATTATCGTGCCGTATAGCCACCATCCGCCGGATAAAACCCTCCCGGTCGAACTTGAGTTCGAATCCCCGTCTACTCAAGCCTAAAACGCCTTGAGTCCTCGACGGACGGTTCACCTAAAAAACTGGCGGAGAGGTAGGGATTCGAACCCTAGGACCCTTGCGAGTCACATGTTCTCCAGACATGCCTATTCAACCGCTCTAGCACCTCTCCTAATCTATTCTTCTGAATCTTCAGAATCTTTTGAAAGAAAATCTGGCTGGACAAAATAATCTTTATTCTTGAATAAGTAAAGTATAGCCGCAATATTAAGAAGTGACAAGAAAATAACTAATATTATTAAAATACCTCTTACTGAACTCGGATCTTTCATTGAAACCATACTATTCAATTGCGCAAAGACCTGAGGCTGCATAAAAATTATTCCAGAAACAATTGTGCTAAATAAAAGATATACATGTAATCCTATAGCAATAATCCTTGCCATCGGATTTCGAGTAAAAAAACCCCAAATCAGATATAAACATGTCCCCACAATAACAGAAACAATAAAGATCTGCCCACCTTTATACATACTTCTACCTGCTAAATGTATACAAACAAGTAAAGAATAAAAAAAAGTTAGCAAAACTATTGTCCAACTGTTTTTCTTAGGGTTATTTTCTACAATCGGATCTTCTAAATTCACAATACATCTCCTTAAAGAGTATTTATTTTACAATATTAGTCTTGTTGTGACAAGGATTATTATCCTAATGCAGTTTTGTAAACATCCCAGATAGTTTTTAAAGAAGCTAAAAAAAGTTTAGTTAACACATATGTAATTACCAGCATAATAATACTAATCGCCCACTTCATTCTAACACTGCGTTTAGGATTTAACCAAACTAACGGCAATGCAAAAGGACCAATCGCTAAAAAAGCAACAATTAACGATGAGTTTTTAAAATACCATTTTTCTTTTTGCTTAACTTCAATCATCTCACCGCAATGCTTACATTTTATTGCTTCATCTTGTATTTCTTCTGCACAAAAAGGACATTTTTTCATATTTTTTTCTCAACTCCAATTCACACCTTGCAGGTGCGATGAAATTAATAATCTCTCCACCTTCAAGGTGTTTACTCATACCTCAACGCTTCAATCGGATCTAGCTCCGAAGCTTTCTTCGCTGGCCATAAACCAAAAACTACCCCCACCACTAATGAAAATGTTGTCGACAAAACTACAGAAAAACTTGAAATTTTTACCGACCAGCCAGCAAAAACATTAATCAGCATTGCAGTTCCTGCTCCTAAAATAATCCCCACTAATCCGCCGATAAATGACATAAGAACGGATTCAATTAAAAACTGCACCATAATATCTTTATTATTTGCGCCAATTGCCTTACGTAAACCAATTTCACGCGTACGTTCTGTAACCGACACAAGCATTATGTTCATAATCCCAATACCACCAACTAACAATGAAATCGCAGCTATCGCACCTAACAACAAAGACATCGTCTGAGTTGTTGCTTCTAACGTTTTTTTAATATCAGACATATTACGAACATCAAAAGTATCTTCCTGATCTTTATTCAACCGATGTGTTTTAATAATCATTTTTTTCACAGCATCCTGCGCATCATCTATACTATTTGCATCTTTCGCTTCAACATAAATCGTATCAACATACTCTTTCCCAAACACGCGAAACATTGCAGTAGTCACAGGAATTAAAATATTATCATCCTGATCATGAAAAGTGTTCGCTCCTTTTGAAGGCAAAATTCCAACTACCCTGAAATTATTCAAATTAACTTTTATTGTTTCTCCAATTGGATCAGCATCACCGAAAAGCTCTTTAACAACAGTTGTCCCTAACAATACAACTTTATCTCTTTTTTTGACCTCTTCATCAGAAAAAAATCTTCCAACTTCAGGAACTGACGCTCTTAACTGTGCATAATCAACATCTACACCTTCAACCTGTGTATTCCAGTTTTTATTTCCATACACCAACTGCCCTCGACCACTAACAGAAGGACTAACTCTTGAAACAACATCACTAAGTTTTTTTATATCCACAACATCTTGCAGAGTAAATCTAGTAACTGATCCAGCCTGCATCGCTACCCCGTGAATTTTTGAAGAACCTGGGCGGACAACCAATAAATTTGATCCTAACGAAGCTAATTGTTTTTCTATTGATTCTTTCGCACCTTGTCCAATAGCAAGCATCGCAACAACCGCCGCAACTCCAATTAAAATTCCCAGAATAGATAAAAACGAACGCATCTTATGCGATATCATTGCCACCGCAGCTTGACGCAAATAGTCAATAAAATTAGCTTCGCGTCTAACTCTTTCTGTCTTAGATAAAACATGCTCGATCAACTCATCTGCTTTATTCTCACCATTAACTTTACTACTAGCCACTACTTTTTTATCTGATATTATTTTACCGTCGCGCATATGTATCACTCTTTTAGCATGCGCAGCAATATCCGGTTCATGCGTAACCATTACTATAGTTTTTCCATCACTATTTAATTTTTTTATTATGGCAATAATTTCTTCTTTACTTTTCGAATCTAAATTTCCAGTAGGTTCATCTGCAAAAATAATTAAAGGATCATTAACTAATGCTCTAGCAATCGCAACTCGCTGCTGTTGCCCTCCAGAAAGTTCATTCGGATTATGCAGCATTCTTTTTTCCAAACCTACTTGCTTCAGCTTTTCTTTAACCGGTTCAATGATATTCCTTTTACCAGCATAAATTAACGGCAGATGCGCATTCTCAAGCGCACTCATACGCGGCAGCAAATGAAATTGCTGAAAAACAAACCCGATAAGACGGTTTCTGATCGCAGCTAACTCTTCATCGGTAAGATTATGAATTTTTTTTGTTCCTAAATAATATTCTCCTGAATCTGGCCTATCCAACAATCCCAAGATATGCATCATGGTAGATTTTCCTGATCCAGAAGGCCCCATAATCGCAAGAAACTCTCCAGCTTCTACTTCTAAGGAAACATTATCCAGCGCCTTAACTTCAATGTCTCCCATCTTATAAGTTTTACTAACATTTTTTAATTTAATCATTATCTTCTAGACGGCATAAATGGATTTTTACCATTATTATTTTTAGGTAAACTATACTTTTTTGATTTTACAACTATTCTATCTTTTTCAGTTACACCAGAAATTACTTCTATATTTTTATCATCAGATACACCTAATTTAACACGAGCTTTTAAAAATTCTTTATCGCTATTTTGTTTTAAGTAAACAAAACTATCCCCATTATTTTTTTGTACAGCTTCACTAGGAATTAACAAAATATTTTCTTTTTCTAATTCAATAAAATCTACCGTAGCATTCATCCCAGAACGGAAAAATTGTGGTAATTCTTCTAACATTAAATCAACTTCATAAACAGTAACATTATTTACAGTTTTTGATTCATAATAAATATGTTCAACCGAAGCCTTAATTTTTGTATCTGGATAGGCATCTAATGTAATCACTGCTTTTTTGTCTGCAGTAATTTTACCAATATCTGTTTCATCAACCTGAGCGCGGACAATTAACCGATCCGACAAAACAACCACAGCATCTGCTGAAGTAACCGTCTGCCCGGGTTGCGTAGTTGCTACAATAACTTCCCCATCAATCGGCGCTGGCAATGGAATCGCTTTATAAATTTCCTGCCAATATGTAAAATCCTTTTCACCTTTACCGCGTGCAGCATCCAGCAAAGCAGCGCGATCTGTTGAACTCATCGTCGCCAGAATATCTCCTGTTTTTACAATCTGGCCTTCTTTAACTAAAATACTTTCAATTCGACCATTAACCGGAGGTTTAATCTCTAAACGATTTTTAGGTAACACTGTTCCTGTACAAGAAATATATGTTTTTATCGAACCTAAAAACGGAGTTAATTCCTTAACCATTTGTTTATCAGATTTTTTATTTTTCCCCATTAAGAAAAATATACATCCAGAAATCACTAATAAAACAAAAATTAGTATAAAAGTTTTTTTAATTCGCATACTCTAACGTCTCTCCTTTAGCCGCTACCCAATTGGCCTGCGCCAATAAAGCATTAGCCTGCGCTTCCAAAAAAGACTTTTTAAATCTAACTAAATCGTCTTGTATAAGCGTCCAATCATCAAATTTTATTAAACCTAAGGAATACTGCGCTTCTGCAATTTTCGCTCGTTCTTGAGCTGCTTCCAAATATTTTTGCTGCACCTCAACAGTAGTTATTGCATCTTGTAAAGAAGCCCATTTCTCCTCTAAATCCACTAAAATTCCATCTCGTGTGCTTCTCTCATTTTCTTTTAACTGTTTATAATTCGACTGTGCCTGATCAAGCTGCGCTGTCCGCAACCCACCTTCAAATATAGGTAGCGCTAAACTTACACCAGCATTCCACCGACTATTTTCCGGAGGCCAATGTGCATCTGTTTTACTTGCCCCAGTATCAGCAGAAATCTGCGGCAAAAATTCAGCTTTCGTAGATTTAATACCAAACAATGCAGAATTAGTTTGAGTAATTGCTTTTTTATAATTCGGATGATTATCTGCTAAAACTTCAAAATCAGGTTTATCAAGATTAATATTTTTTAAAACAAGAAACCCTTCTGCTTTAAAATCTGTAAAATCATTTTTTCCCATTTCCTTGACTAACTGTCTTTTTGCAATATCTAAAGAACGCTTTGTTTTTTCAATATCGAATTTTGCAGACATTAAATTTGCTTCAGAATTTAATAAAGCCCCCTTATGCTCAGTCCCAGATTCATAACGTAGAGTTATCAATTCCAAAGATTGCCGCCTGATATCATAAATCTCATTTACAATACTTAACAATTCTTGAGATTTTACTAAATTAACAAACGCAGTACGTAACCGCAATAAAACATCAGAATCAGTAAAAGAATAATCTAACTGCGAATATTTTATTCCTTCTTCCGCTACCTTAACATTATTAAAATTTTTAAATCCATCAAATAAAATTTGGCTAGCAGATAAACCATAAGCATAACTATCTGCTTCTTTACTACCTGAAACTTTGGATCTAGAAAAAGATAAACTACTATCAACTTGCGGCAACATGGGACTTAACTTAATCATCCTATTAGCTTGCGATTCTTTAATCGCTTCCTTAGCTGCAATCAAATCCGGATGAGTAGCTTGAGCTTGTTTTAAACAATCACTCCAGGTTAAAACTGATTGCGCCTTCACACTATAAGGAAATATAAATAAAACTAATATAAATATTAAATATTTTTTTATCATATATCTATTATCGTCATTTTTTATAAAGAGTTAAATTTATTAATCTATAC
>CAYQXW010000120.1:0-5802 GCA_964421615.1 uncultured Planctomycetales bacterium | reverse complement strand
AGATACAACCATTGGCAAAGCAATTGCAATCATCTGCCTAACACTTCCATCTTTTAAAGGTTTTTTTATTTTATTCATGCATAATCTTTCGTAAAATAAATGGTGACGCTTCTATTTTTCAAGTTGAAAATAAAAACGCCACCAATTAACTTTAAAACTACTTATATCAATTTTACATTAAAATTTTGTTTTTCTAATTCTAATTTTATTTGCTCGCGATGATCACCCTGCAACTCTATTCCATAATTTTTAACTGAGCCACCAACTCCAAACTTTTGTTTCAAAACCTTAGCTAATTTCAAAAGCTCCTGCTCATTCATTGGCAAACCTTCAATAAGAGTAACTCCTTTGCCTTTACGATTTTTTGTATCCAACTTTAAACGCACTACGCCATCAGAATTAGAAACTTTTTCTTTTTTTAATTCATGGCAAATACATTCTTTTTTCGGTTTTGCACATTCAGAACACATTTTACCGTACTCTGTAGAATAAACTAATTTGGAATTATTATTTGGCATTTTTATTCTCACACTCACCCGGTGCAACATTAAAAGCTGAACATACTGTCTGCTTAACTTGCTCTGCACCTTTATAAATAGATTCTGTCTTCATCCCATTAATAATTAATGTTGGACTTGCAGCAGCACTATATTTTTTTACATCTGCTTCATATTGCTTAAAGATACTTATCATCTCTGGACTATTAGTAAAATTATCTATTTTTTTAACATCAATTTTTAATTCCTGAGCAGCTTTTTTCCAATAATCATCAACTTTAATAGCACCACAAGAAAGTAAACAGGAATTTTCTTCAAATTTTTGTAAATAAGGCTGCAATTTATCTGGGTAAAATTTCATTATCGCAATCTGACGGGCATCTTCTTTAACTTCAGGAGCTCCATGCATAGAAGAAACCTGATCAATAGTTTCTCCCTGTACACCAACTATATATTTTACTTTAAAATCTATTATATCTTTAAAACTATCTAACATCGGAACAATATTTTTTTGTGCTCGAATTCCATAAGGACACATACTCATAATAAACAGCTCAACTACAGGTTTATCTGTTTTTGCTATTACTTCCTTTTTTTCTTCTACTGGTTTAGATACAACCCCATTATTTTTTTCATATTCATTAATATCTACAACGCTATTAGAAAAAAACAATAAAGATGCATCTTTAGAAACATACATATACTGGGAATCTTTATCCACTGTTACTCTAATTTTATATAAACCACTTATTTCTTGAGGTTCTTCATCTACAACCGCGGTTTTACCAGTAAGAAAATATTTATTTAATAACTTCAATACACGAGCAACAGCAATTTCTCTATTAACTGGTTTAAATTTCTTTTTTTCTATTTTGTCCTGCGCTAAAGAAATTCCGCTACAAACAAAAAACAATCCCAACAAAATTATAATTGTTTTTTTCATATTATCCTTTCTTAAGTAAAATTTATTTAACGAATAAAAACTCCTATAAAAAGAAATTATAACACAAAACAAAAAAATAACATCTCTTTATTAAAAACCGTTACCAATCAATAGGAAAATAATCTTTAAGAAATTTGCCACACCAGTGTTGGCCGGTAAGAATTCCATGAAAAAATGGATCACAAACTCTTGCTGCTCCATCAACAATATCTAAAGGCGGCTGAAAATCATGCCGCTCCTGTTTTAATGCAACTAAATCTACAGGATCCTCATCTGTCACCCAACCTGTATCTACAGCATTCATATAAATTCCAAATTTAGCTAAATCTCCTGCAGAAGAATGTGTAAGCATATTAAGCGCAGCTTTTGCCATATTTGTATGCGGATGCCTTCCATCTTTTTTAAAGCGTAAAAACTTACCTTCCATAGCTGAAACATTTACAATATGCTTTTGGCCGGTATTATCCCGTTTCATCATATTTGAAAGTTTATTACACAATACAAACGGAGCAATAGAATTTACTAACTGCAACTCTAACATCTCCGAAGTTTGAATTTCACCTAGCTTTAACCGCCAGCTGTTAGTTTTACGTAAATCTACCTGCTGTAAATCCGCATCTAATTTCCCTTGTGGAAAAACTTCTTCTGCTGATAAAGCAAGATCATAAGCATAAGGAATTTGAGAAAGCTGCGCAGAAGCTCGCAACCCCACTCCAGGAGTTTTCCCATTCCAACTTAAAGGCAGCGCCAATTCATTTCCTACATTCGATTGGGAAAAAGATAAAAGATGATTTTTACAAGACTCGTAATTATTCAAAAGCATTTGTGCATTTTGCGGCAAATCCTGAAACTTTAAATTTTCATTAGCCATCATATGCGCATAAAAACCCGGAGGCCGACGTACAGTTTGCGCAGCATTATTAATCAATAAATCTAACCGAGGATATTTTTGCTCAATATAATTACAAAAAATTTCCACACTAGGAGTATGCCGTAAATCTAAACCATAAATATCCAACCGATCTTTCCACTTTCCAAAATCTTCTTCTTTCGCATAACGAAGCGCAGAATCAACTGGAAATCTTGTTGTTGCAATAACGTGAGCGCCAGCTCTTAACATCATCAGTGTTGCCTGATACCCAATCTTTAAACGCGAACCAGTAATCAAAGCTACTTTTCCAATAAGAGGCGCAGTCTGAAATCTTTTCGCATAATTAAACTCCGCACACTCCGGACACATTGAATCGTAGAAAAAATGCAGTTTTGTATATTCTTTTTTGCAGATATAACAATTTCGAGGAGAATTTAATTCAGAATATTCACGTTTCACTCCTTCATGACTAATCTGTTTTGGAGCAACAAATACAACTTCCTCTCGTGCACTACGGATTCCTGTCTGAGCACGTGCAACCCGCTCTTGCTTAATAATCTCCTGACGTTTAACATCACGCAAATCTTTTTTACGCTTGCTAATCTCTTTTTTATCTGGCCGAGAAAGTTGACCCGCTGCCCTCATTAATAAAATTCTCTCTTCTTCTGATAATTGGGTTAATTGTTCACTATTCTCAACCAATGATTTAAGAACAGGAATACAATTCAAAATTTCCTGTTTATCTATTTTTTCTTTTTTTATTTTTTGTGTCATTTTAATTTTCTCCAATCGTCCACCAACTACCACCTAATGAACGCATCAATTGGATACGATAAGATATCAACTTTAACTTTGCTGAATACAAATTCATTTCAGAAACTACCAAATCTATTTGTTGGTTAATTAGATTAACAATATCATCCACACCTTGTTTAAATCTATTTTCTAAAAGTTTTTCATTCTTCTTCATTATATTATCTTGCGTTTCAAGTGCAACAATTACTTGTAACTGCCTTGAAGCTAAACTTAATGCATTCTCCACTTCAACAAAAGCATTTAATAATAATTGCCTATAAGCTTCTTCTCTTTCTTGATATCTAGCCAATTCAACTTCATACAACTGTTTATTACGCTGTCCATCAAAAACAGGAATATTAACTTGAAATAAAGTTTGCCAAGCATTATTATTTCCGCTAGCTAAACTTTTTAACTTATTAGAACTAGACTGTGCATTACCCACCAACTTAAAAGCAGCAAAGCTTGCATGTTTAGCAGCTAAAACACGAAAATTCTCTGCTTCTAACTTCAACTCTATACTACGTAAATCTGGACGCGTTTCCAATAAATCACTAGATAAATCTTCCGGAATGTTAACTAACCATTGAGGAATAACAAAATCTCCGCGCAACCACCCATCAGAAGCAACTTCTCCAACCAAATATTTTAAAGAATGTTCAACAAGCGATAATTCTGCCCTAACAACAAAACTCATGCTGGCTATTTTTCTAATTAACTGTTGCGCATTATAAACTTCATCCTTACTTATCATTCCAAAATCAAATTTACTTTTAGTTATTTTATATAATCTAACTGCAAGCGCCATCTGTCTATTTAATAAAACTAATTGTTTACGCAAAGATAATCCCGAATAATAACGCTGCATCAACTCCGCAGCCAAAGTAATAAATAAAGCATCCTTGTCTAACTTAACCGATTGACTTTCTAATAAAGCAGCATTACTTAAAGAATCTAACCTTTTCCATATATCTATCTCATATGAAACAGGGACTGATATTTTATAATCAGAATCAACTTCTGCATATTTAGAAAACCGTTCACCAACAACACCAGAGGAAACCTGCAATCCGACATTAGGATATAAAGCTGATAAACTAACAGCATATTCTGCTCTTAACCGTCTAATTGTAGCTACCGCTTGCTTTAAATCATAATTATGAAAATACATTTTTTTTAATAAATAATTCAATTGTTCATCAGGCAAGTTAGAAATTGAAGAAACAGAATAAACTGAATCGATTTTTTCTTGGGCAAAAACATTGCTAAAAGAAAACAAAAATATTAAAATTAAAAAAAACCTCATCCAAATCATCATCTTTTACACCTAGCTCTTATCCCTTCAAAGAAAATAGATTTTTTTAAAGCAGCCAACACTTTTTGATCTATTCCATTATTGTATTCCCACTGTCCTGGACGGCAATATAAAAATTCGACCAATTTACGATATAAATTCAAACCTAACTTATCAAAAGAAACGGCTAAATAGTTACCATTTACCCTCTCAACTTTCACCAAAACATTCTCTAATCCGATTTTTTCTATCGTTAAGCTGGCTAAAACACCGTTTTTTAAATTCTGAAGCTTATCTTTAACTTTAATTAATAATCCATTCTCTGAGATATCTTCACTCATACCTATTAATTTTTCAGGATCTTGCCCATTAATAATTAATTCACTAGCATATCGATGATTAAAGCGTACACTTCTGCGCTGCTGAATAAAATCAAATGAGGCATAAATTCCAATCCAAACACCAAAGATTCTTAATACTGTCCAAAATAAAAGAAAGTAAAAAATCTCCTCTGAACCATACCAATGCATATTTTTATAACCATAAAATACACTCAAAATTAATAAAATTAGAAAAAAAACTAATGGCGCACCTACAAACCAATTAATCGAACTTTTATCACGTAATAACCCTTTTTGCGTAATTCTAAATTTACGGCCAAATGGTTTAAACAATGTTCTTATCGCTGCCCAAGATAAAGGGACACTCATAAAAGATTCACAAATAAAAGAACTTAACCTGGAACTATATTCTCTAGAAATCCAGGAAAAAGTTAAAAAATTCATGCACATAAATGGGATAAAGAAAAACCACATCTGCCCCCGAGTAGTAGAAAAGGGCATAAATCCAAAAAGAAAATAAAAAACCGGAATAATAATAATAAAAACGTAAAAAGGATTTAATAAATAATGAAAAATACTATGGGAATGAATTAACCTTTGCATAAACGTCAATCCTTTAATCTTAAAAGGATTTGTAGACGCATACAAAGACTGTAATGTACCTTGAGTCCATCTTACCCGCTGTTTTACATACTCTCCAATTGATTCAGCTACAGCACCCGCTCCCAAAACTTCATCCAACATATAAGTCTTATATCCTTTGGCCTGAAGCTTTATCGATGTTGCCCAATCCTCTGAAAGAGTTTCTGTTGGAATCCCACCAATATCTTCTAAAGCCGAGCGCCGCACAATAAAACAAGTACCATAACACAGTAAAGCATTAAATTTATCTCTACCCTTTTGACAACACCTAAAAAATTTCGATTGTTCAAGCAATGACATAACATTATGAGAAAAAACATCAGCATTATAAAACGATTGAGCTGTAATAACCAAAGCCATATCTTTTTCTTGAAAAAAACCTACTGTCCGACTTAAAAAGTTTTTTGTCGGCACACAAT
>CAYQXW010000119.1:0-5875 GCA_964421615.1 uncultured Planctomycetales bacterium | reverse complement strand
GCATAGCTTTTTTAAATCCGGAGGATAAACATCATAAGTGCCTGCAGTCATATATTTACAAGAACCACTAATCATTAAACAGGTTTTTATTGCTAACTCAAAGTAAGCTTCTTCTTTAGTTTTACCTGTCATAATAATATCACTCTTAAAATAAGATTTCTTTACTCCAGCTGAAGTAATTTCTACTGTAAAATCATCGTCATATATCTCTCCACTAAGAGCACTAATTCTAAATTTTTTATTTTTTTTACTTGGTGTAATTATTCCTTCAATCTCTAGGCCATCTTTTGTTATAAGTATATCAGCATAACTATTTTTTATTAACCCAAAACAAACACAAAACACTACTGCAATTCCTATTTTACTTATTTTTCCCATTTTTATCCTTTCTTAAAAACTCCAATACAATCCGTCTTCCTGAGGATGCAGCCCGCGCAAACTCGGATGCAGATTATCGCGTAAAGTTAAAATCATATCACTGGAAATTTTAGGGCTGGTTAATAAATACAAATGCCCGCCACCTTTTTCCACCCCTCGCGCTTTAGTAACATCAACGAAACAAAGCTTCTCCTCATTACGCAAAACCAACAAAGCTTCAGGAGATAAATTTTTACGAACTTTATCACCCAATCGCGGAGTGCGATAAAGTAGTTTCGCCATACTAAGAATAATATCTTTAAGCGAAACATATATCGTTGCTTTTTTGACTAAATCCAAAATATTATCCCTATAATACGAACGCAGCAACATCCTGTCAAAATCAGCTCCGACAAGCATAACATGTCCAATTTTTGTCTTCTTTAAAGTCTCAACAGAAGCATTATAATTAATCAAACGCAACTCTTTCAAACCATTGCAAACTATTCTAGAACCAGCGCTATGACCAATAATATTTATACTTTGCACATCTGTGTATTTAGCTAAAAAATCGAGCAGCAACCTAAAGTTTCTAGCACAATATTCCGTAGTTTCTACATCATGAGCATACGTACTTACAGTCACAGGAGTAGCAGGCCATGAATAAGCAAAAAACACTCCCTCATATCCTAAATAATGCCATAAAGACCGCGCAACTAAAATTGGATCCTCAAAACAAACTCGAAATCCCGGAACAAATATAAAAATTTCTTTTTTAGTCGACCGTTTTAACTTACTGTTTATATCTTCAGCAAAAGCAATACATTCTTTTTTACGTACTTCTTGTTCGGCTTCACTATATTTCCATAATGATGAAGTAGTCCATAAATGAGCTTTCTCTTTAATACTTAATATTCGAAGCGGTAAAGTTTTATCTAATTTTTGCTCGTATGAATTCTGCACGATTTCTTCCCATGTCATCGACCTAGGTCCCATTCCAACAAGGGCTTTTCCTAAATGAAGTTCAGAATCCCTACGCTCATTATAAATAACTTCACCGTTGCGAAAAGTTCTTTCGCGTTCGGATGCGTAATAAATATCAACCATGGGACGTTTTTCTAAATTATCCGTATGTTCAAAAGGATTAGAATTTTCGAAAATAGTCGGACAGGGAATAAGTTTTTTCTTATACGAACTTTTTAAGAAAGACAACGGCTTTTTTATTTTCATTAAAACCTCCTGATCGGGTTCAAAACAAATTCTCTCACTATTAAAAATTTATCGACCCAATCTCAGAGAAACTTAAAATAAAAAGCTCCTAAAACAAAAAAGCCTAGTCAGTAACGACTAGGCTTTTTTAAAAATATTTTAAATTACTTTATGCTCTAAATTTTCGACGTAAAAACATTCCAAAAATCCCACCACCAAGCAATAACATCGATGCAGGTTCTGGAACAACGTTGGCTGGACTATAATTCAATTGTGCATAAACATAACTCGTACGCACAGCAGACTCCACATTGATAAAACCACCATAATAATACTGATCCGTACGTCCATTGACAATGCTATCTACATAAGAATCCAACTTCGAAAAATCTAAAGCTTCATTATACCCTAAGGCAATGGTATCTTGCTTAAGCGTAGGAAACATTCCTGTTGATGCTTCCCATGACCATCTTTCTACTGACCAATAAAGATACCCACCTTGATTCACAAATAAAATAGATCCCAAATAATCACCTTGCACCTTATTAGGCATAAAACCATACCATTCATTATTCCAGTTTGAAGACAAAGGAACTCCTCCAGGAGTTTTAGCGAATACTTCTACTCCTACACGCGTCGTGCCTTTTGGATCGCCATTAATAGAAACACTGGCAGGCAATTCGTTAGTAAAAAAATTAATTCCTGAAGATGATGTTCCATAACCTGACGCATGATTCGCTTCAGAAGATACAATTCCCTTAACTGTGTCTATTGTTGATCGACCATAAAATGCTGTGGTCGACATCGGATTATTATCATTGATACTAGCAGCATATCCAAGATTTCTTTCCGCATTATAAAGTATCTGCGCTCCAAAAGTGTATTGATTAATTGGAAGCTGATAATCATAAGCGTTTCCTTCAGGTTGAAACCAGGAAGTACTTGAGTTGTACACTCCAGACACAACTGTCCCACTGAAATTAGCGATCGCTGAACCATCTTGATTCAAAAATGGATCAACAAGCGTTAATGCCCAACTTTGTTTTGCTGCAAAAAATACTAAAAAGAAAACCAATATCTTCAAAACAATTACTTTCTTCATAGATCCTCATTAGTTAAAAACTTTAATTAAATATTTTTTATCCATGAACACCGTCATAGGAAAAACACGATTAGCAAAAATACCACAGATTACCAGTTCCGTCAATATGACATACTAGTACATTTTGGTAGGATCAGCTTTCAATTTACTACTGTAAGAGTAAATTCTAGAGGAATTAAATCCATATTTATTTTTGTCTCTCGAACAACACCAATAGAAACACGAGCAATATCTACTCCAGCCGCAACCAGCAAATCATAAACAACCTGCGCTCGCGACTGCCCCAACGCCTCAAGACCAGCTTTATCTGGAGCACCATTCTCTATAATTCTACGTTGTATTTCACGTTTAAGTGATTCTTCGTCTAATTTTCCATTATTGGTATATTGCCTCTCCAAAACCCAATATTCGCGTAACCCAAATTCTTCTTCAAACATAAATTTAAAAATACGCATATCGCCCCTTTTAGATTCTTTACTTCTAGTTGCGAGATCTGTATCAAAAACTTTATTTTTAATCGCTCTCCAATCAGCATTAGAATCATAACTTCCATTTATCTCCAACGCTACTTTAGGTCGTTCTTTCATTGCTTTAACTAAAACATCTATAGTTTTCTTCGCCTCATCAGTTAAAACAGCAGAACCAGGAGCAAACGTTACAGTACTAACTTCTTCACTACCTTCAACACCAGAGGGAACCATTGAAAGAAGTGCTTTAAAAGGAGAGGTAACTATATTCATAAAAAAGTTTACAGCCACCTGCCCTAAAAGATGAAAATACTCAAATTTAGGACTAGAAATATCGCCATGTACAGGCAAAGAAATATTAATACGGTTCTGCGTATCCTCAAGCAAAGCTAACACCAAACCAAAAGGCAAAGATAGCGCGTCTTTACTCTCTACTTTCTCACCAAAATCAAAATTTTCAACAAACAATTTGTGACTGGCAACAAGTTTATTATTCTCAATCTTATAATCAACTTTAATATCAAGATTACCGCCATCTTTAACTGCATGACCAGTGTATTTCCCGACGTACGGAGTTAACGCATGCATTGCATAATTATTAAGAGAAAACGTAGTCTCCATCTGCAACTGTTTCTCAAAAGGTTTAATCTGCGTTTGGATATCAATTTTACCTTTTTCATCAAGTTTGCATTTATAAATAATTTTAACCTGACTATCCGGTTTAGTCGAAACACCAGTAACACCTAAATTCATTTCACTTAACCGCGTTGAAAACCCGGGAGCAATACATTTATCGCTAAAATTAACTACACCATTTTCTAAAGTTATAGAATCTATTTTCACATCAGGCAAAGCTGATGGTTCAATTGCCATCGATTTTGGAGCATCTGCATTTGATTCCTTTATTGGGAGATCGGCATTGGATTCTTTTGGAGGATTTGTAGCTTGAGTTGATTTAGGAACAAGGCTGAGAATGTTTAACTGATTATCTGCTAACAGTACAAGATTAAGATTTAATCCATCAATATTGATTAATTCAATATGCAGTTGTTTCTTTAAAAGACTTAAAAAACTAACATCCACTCGGAATTTTTTAAAACCAAATATAACCTGTTTATCAGTATCCAAAATTTTTAAACCATACAAATTTAAATCTAAAGTAAACGGATTAAACCACGCCCCACCTAAAGATACAGGATGAGAAAGTATTTTAGTCCCTTGAGTTTTTGCTATCCAAGGCACAGCAATTGGAATAACTACAAAACTAATAAATAAATACAAACCAATTACAACAATAGCAATCCAAGCAAATATCTTAACTATAATTTTAAATATTTTCTTCATACTATGACTAATAAAATTATTCATAGATTACTCCTACTTTTAATCTTCACCAAATTCTCATACCCCCAGCAACTGTTTCTTCTTCGCATCAAATTCTTCTTTGGTAATCGCACCTTCATCCATCAACTTCTTAAACTTTGCGATTTCATCGGCAGTATAAAACTTATTAGAATCTCTACATTCTTGTCCTGGTCTAACTTTACTTTTTTGTCTACGCCCCACAGGTGTTTTTAATCCTAATTCAACATCCTCAATTTTAAACACCTTATTATCTTGAAAATAGACTACAACCAATCTCCGATTAGATTCAATATACTTCCATTTATTAGCATTAATATCACTAGTCCAAGATCTACTAAAAGGTGGATAACCATAAGCCATTAAAACAGCTTCTTTACTCATTCCATAATCTATATTATTATTTTTAACATTTTCCTGTTCTTCATTTGTAAGTTTAAAAAATTTACCATTTAAATCAATCGGATTCTCCTTAGAAAAATAGTAATTAAATAACTCCATTAAAGTAATAATACTTTCTCTAGAATGAATTATTTTATATGATACATTTTTATCATCAATAAACCTAATTTGCGCTCCTTCACATCGTGTTATATTTACCCTAGTACCTAATGGAATAACAACTCCTTCATGTATATTTTTAGAAGAAATTCTATCTTTATTTAAACTCCAAATATTCGCTTGAGTATAATATACCTGTCCTTTAAAACCATTAGCAGCAATTTTCTCATCAGTGGTTAATCCTCTATGTTTTGCAACACATCCACTAAAAACAAATAAACAAATCACTAAACTTAATATTTTTCTCATATTCACCTCACTTTAGCGGGAATTCATATCTTCAGCTACCTAGGGCGCATAGTCTGTTCGATTTTTACAACCTTATTGTTTTCAAAATATACGAGATATCTTACAAATTTATTCTTCCAATACTCCCAATAATCTAATTCAATATTCAGCGTTCTATGACTAGGAGGATATCCATAAGCAACTAACACAGCTTCTTTACTCATTCCTTCAGATATAATTCCTTTTTTAATATTTCCAAGTTCTTCCTGCGTAAAATTAGAAACTAAACCACCTTGAACATAAATATCATCACTAGAAAAATATTGCTTGAATAACGTCTCAAGATTAATAGTACTGTATCTCTTAGCATTAATTAAATTAAAAGAAACCGCCATATTTAAAACTTCAAATTCAATCTTATCTTTCCCATAATTAATAACCTTAACTTGTGTTCCTGCTGGAAGAATAGCACCCACATGCCAATTGACAGATAATATTTCTTTTTGTCCAACATACCACATATTAGCTTTTGTATAATACACTTGCCCTACTGGATTAACTCTTTTACTATCTTCTACAACATTTATTG
>CAYQXW010000118.1:0-5982 GCA_964421615.1 uncultured Planctomycetales bacterium | reverse complement strand
AGCGGGGTTGCGTGTTTTTGGTATCCGCGGACAAAATTCAGCAGTATCTATCTGATAAGCAGGGGTCTGCAAAAACCATGATAAGTTTATTAAACATACCGTCTGTGTTATGGGCCAGGTCTAATTTTTTTTCAACGCTATCTTGCTTTTTTAGGACTAATGCTCAAGATCTCGCCCGCAATAGCGACAAACCTTTGCTCTGCCCTGAATCTTCTCTGCACAAAAAGGACATTCTTTAAATTCTTTAAAACCAGCTTTAAGACTATCTTTTTCGTTAAAAATTTGCTTTTGGAAAGTAGCAATTTCATCTTTTGAAAAAAACTTTTGGGGAAAAGCGAGATGGCCTCCAGAATATTCAATTATCACCAGACTTTCTTTGGAGACAAAAGAAAATATTACACCAATAAGAAATAAAATAACGCCATAAACGGTTACATTAGTATTCTCACTAATCATCCCTATAAGACTAACAATAATAGCCACCCCCCACGTTATATATGTTGGTAAGAGTTTTCGTGTCATCTTAGTCGAAACGCCTGTTATGTCTTCAATATCAACAACTTTTTTCCCCTCGTATTTTCTTGCAGTTTTTGTATTTGCAGAAAATTCAAATATAGTACCAGTCTGATAAAGTCTTCTGCTAGATAAAACCAGGGCCGTTTTTGAAATATTTGTACCAGCTAATATTGATGAAATAACGTCTGTGCCTAGTACTGCTCTGAATTCTTCGTCTCGAGAATTGAACAATGTTGAGTAATTATGTTGCATGTAACAAAAATTAGGATTAGTAAATCTAATTAATTTATGAATATAATTTGTTGGGATATAACATAGTTTTAAAAACTAGAAGAAGCAGATTCCAATCTAAATTTTATTAGAGAGATGGTTTATAAATTTTCAAGCAAAATATATACTTTTTTGAAACATCAATTTTTTTTATTAAAGACTTGAAATAGTGTAGTATGCAGATGAATGAAATTACAGCTTTTCCTAATTTCTATTTATAACAAAACCTAATTAAGAAAAAACCAAGATAAGCCTATTAAACATACCGTCCGTGTATTGGGCCAGTCCTTATTTATTTAGGTACCAGAAAATTGTCAAGATTAACAAATATTGAGTTTTATTTTCAATCCAGATGTAGGAATTCTATTACGACGGCGTGAGGTAGAAAAATATAAAATTCTCTGCTATTATTTGCAAGCTCTTTGTTAAAGCTTTGGTTAGGGATCGGCTTATGCGGCTTTGGCAATGTGCTTGCAAATAAGTTTTTAGACATTGTGAATTAATTTATATTTTTCAATGGTGATCTGCATAACGCCACCAAGCTATTGTTCCAACAAATCCAATAATACATGTGAAAACAAGGATAATGTAACTGCCAAAGGATAATTGCATTCCTTCAGTTCCTGGCGGTGCAGTATAAACGCCTGGGATTGCCCATGGGAAATAGGGCCCAAGACCAACCAAACCGATAAACTGGGCCATTACCAATGTTAGAATCAGAAAGCCTATGGGAGCTATTATCCCCCTTCCATAACTGGCAAAAAAGGCAACAGGTGTGCAGAGTAGAAATGTAAGAAAAGAGGTTATGAAGAATTTTTCTGTGAATTGGGAGAGTACCTGAGTTGACCAACCGGAAATATCAATGACCATCCCAATTAAAAGTCCAACAGAGTATAATAATAATGTCAGTAATGCACACCAGAAAAAGATTATGATGAATTTTGAAATAACAATAGAAGATCGAGAGACCGGCAATGCAAGAATGTCTTTTAAAGTGCGATCAGAAAACTCACGACCAAAAATCCAACTTGTGACAAAGCCGAAGCCTATATACCCTATCGATGCTATTGATTGAATCAATAATCCTAAAAAGCCAGACCAGTCATTTCTTCCGAATAATGTCGCTTTTGTTCCAACCATACCCAGTTTAGCAGCCATTTCAGGATTTTTTGCCACAAACATCATTAAGCCCATCATAAGAGGAATGATGATGAAGATAATTATGGTAATCCAGAAGATTCTTGATCTGCGCAGTTTTATGCATTCAGTTATAAAAGTTGGTTTAATATCTTTCATTTTATACTTCCATTTATTCCGATAGTTTTTAAAAAATAGGATTCTAGATCTTCTTCTTCAACCTGCAATAGTGTTGGAGGACAACCTTCATTGACCATTAGTGTAGCAATAGTTTCAGGCTTTCTTATAGCATCTTCGTCTAATATCTGTATTATTCCATCTTTCGTTTCGGATAAGTTAAAACCTCTTTGAATAAGTATTGAACGAGCAATTTGTGTGTCTCTTGCATTAATTAAAAGATGTTTCCTACAAAGTTTGTCCAATTGTCGGGTATCAACTTCTTGTATTAGTTTACCCTCATGAATAATACCGATACGTGTTGAAAACCTGGATATTTCTCCAAGAATATGACTTGAAATAAAGATTGTTACACCTTGGTTTGTTGCCAAATCAGTTAACATTTCTCGGATTTCATATATTCCGGCAGGATCTAAACCATTCGTAGGTTCGTCCAGAATCAATATTTCAGGATTATGTATTAGTGCTTTTGCAAGTCCAAGGCGTTGAGCATTTCCTAGCGATAAATTCTTAGCTTTTTTGTTCATATAAGAACCTAACTGAAGTTTATCAATGACTTTATCAATAGAATTTTTATCAGAAATGAAACGCAAACGACGAATTATATCAAGGTTTTCTTGAACAGTAAGATTAGGATATGAATAAGGTATCTCGACAAGAGAACCAATGTTTTTCCATAACTCATGGTTGTCAGCAAAAACCTTTTTTCCGTAAATAAAAGCTGTACCGGAAGTTGGCCGTATCATACCAAGGAGCATCCGAATAGTTGTTGTTTTTCCCGCCCCATTAAGTCCTAAAAAGCCGTAGATTTCGCTTTTTCTGACATTAATAGACAGATCTGATACAGCATGCACATCACCGTAATGCTTTGATATATTTTCTGTTTTAATATTTTCATCCATAACAACATTGTTTCTTGTGTTCACATTTAAAAGTAAACTTTTTAATACCATTCATTTTAGATCTTAATAAACTAAATATTATGCTTTTAGTCCATCATAAAGGCAATCAAACATTTTGATTATATCCTTCCTAAAAAAGTTCAAACGATTGTTATTAACCAATCTCAATGATACACCATCAATACAACACAAAAACATTTCAGCAATCTGTTCATCAGAAGCGTTAGATTCTATTTCATCCTTTTTACGAGCAGTACTGATAATTTCTTTCCATGCTGCTACATCTTTTTTATGAAGTTCTAATTCAATTTTTAAAAGATCAGGAAACCGACTTGCAGCTTCAAACATGATAAAGAAGAAATTAAAGGCGGTACGCTCATTTGAATTTACATTTACAAACGCCATCATTTTCTTGAATGATTGTCCTAATAAAGTTGCGTATTGGTGATAAAATTCATTAAATGATTCCTTACTGAATGAGCTGTAATCAATCTTTCCCATTGAAAGAAAGTAATCAGCTATTTCCTTAAAAAGCTCTTCCTTGCTTGTAAAATAATGATAAAATGCACCTTTTGAGAGACCTGTTTTTTCTACAATGTCCTTCATTGTTACGTCCTTGTAGCTTTTTTGTAAAAAAAGTAGTAAAGATGTTTTAAGTATATGTTCTTTTGTGTTGTTCATAAACCGACCGTTTGGTATGCAAATATATACATACTTTTTAATTTACAGGATAAAAGTGGAATAAATTAAAGCAAATCGATAGAACTCAGCATTATTATCGAAATTGGGATATGAAATTGCACTCTTTTGCAAGCCTTTGCTTTGGTGAGGTGGACAGTGTGGGCTTGCAAATGTGTGCAAAGCGTGTTGTCTAAATTTTAAAAATTTTTGCGCGCTGGTAAAGTCCCGGTAGAAAGCACAAAATTATCATGTCAAGGTTTAGTTGTCTAAGGAGCAGGAATTTTTTGTCATCAATAACGAAACTGTTCTGGGAATCAATAGCTTGCCTATAAAGGCCCGGCAATATGGGGAGGTTGTGTTACCCGACGCAAGCATCCGGGTAGGGTCCCGGTTCTTTAGCCACCAAGCTGTCACGGTGCAAGGAGGGTATGGCGCAGTTTTTGCCATCCGGGTACAAGTTTTATAGAACATTACGCGTGTCGCGGTACAAAGCTGATAGATGAAACGGAGCTGTCAAGATGTAACAAATGTTACAAAATGGCACTGGTGCAGTGTCGCGGTACAAGCTATCCCGGAGCCAGAAGACTGTCAAGTTACAGAAGATGAAATTGCGTGCAGGTGAGCGAATCTGGGTGCAGGAGCGAAAGTTGAGGAGCTTTGCGACGAAATCCCGCCTCGGCGGGACAAAAACCATGACAGCCTGCCCCGGCCTGGCGGGGAGCTTATTGCCCCAATCGTCCGTGTTATGTGGCGTTATTTTTTATTATTTATCATATTCAAAGTAAATTCCAGTACAGCATCAGTATTGTTTATATAATCCTCAATTGAGTTTTTTACGATATAATCAGGTATAACACCTCTTTGATTATCTTCTCCGCATGAACTAAATGCTTGTTCCCAAGAAGTCATTATTTGCTTACCTGTATGGGGAAGCCTAAATATGTGAATATTCCCAAAATTCACGGTAGCTCCTCCGGTTTCTTCTCCAATAATGGGGCCTACTCCGTAACATCTAAAAGTGGATGCAAAGCCTTGAGCAGCTGAGAATGTAGCGGTATTTGTCAAAAGATAGGTGTTTCCCTGGAAGCGCAAAGGCTCCTCTCTTAATTGACGTAACCCCGGAATTCGTGTATAAGACTTCCCTACTTCTACATTTTTTAAATCCCCGAGCTTTTCTTTTACCTTTCCGGTTGCAATCAATTCATCGCTGACTTTTGTGATGGCTGAATCGATCTCATTATATGGCTGGTGAAAGATATATTGCATTAATTCCTCAGGAATGAGTGAAAATCCCCCACCGTTATCCCTGATATCAATGATTAGATGCTCAATTTCACTAGTGTTTATTTCTCTAAATGTTGACTGAAAAAAGCTTCTATAGTTTTCTAAATCCATACATGCAAAAAAACCAATATACCCAATATCCGCTGCCAATTCTTTGTATTGCAATTCTTCCGGCTTACCTTTTTGGGATTTTATAAGAGATATAATATTCGATTGAATACTACCACTCACCCTATTAATTTTAATTTTTTGGCTCTTGAAATCGATGTATTTGATCTTGAAACTTTTAAAATCATTCCACACACCTATGTTAATAGGTTGAGTTATTAAATGATTTCTGAATGCCTGATGCTCATAACTCACTAATTTACTCCATTCTTCTATTAGCTGATTTATATTCTTATTGTTAATCTCAACTATTTCTGAACCTACCGGAACCGGGCTAAATATTGACAAGTTTTTTACCACAAACAATCGGTCATCAATAATTTTTGTTTCATAAGGAAACTCCCGGCCAAAAATAAATTGTGATTTAAGGTGAGTAAAGGGCTTGGTATGTCCAGTTCTAAAATGAGAGGTTAATCTTGCGCATATTTTGTAAAATTCAAGCTCAGAAATTTTAATCGGCATATTATCAATTTCATTTTTGAATTCTACTAAAAAAGAATCTCTTGAAATAACATGGTAAATATCGGGATGTATCTTTTCCAGCGACTCAATCATGAAATTCAAATCACTAATAGCAGTCTCTTTTGCGATTGGTTTAGCAGACTTATAGTAGCCAAAAAAACACAAAATAAAAACCACAGATAACAAATGCCCCAAGACTTTACTTTTAATTAAATCTCTAAATGAGATACTCTTTTTTACCAGGTATTCAATGGAAATAACAATCAGGGTTAGAATCAAAAAAAGGAGATATAAAAACAATATATCTCTTAGAATAAATATTCTACTTATTAAAGTATAAATAACGATTCCTGTAAGAAGAATTGAGGTTATCAAAAGTTTTAGC
>CAYQXW010000117.1:0-6018 GCA_964421615.1 uncultured Planctomycetales bacterium | reverse complement strand
TAATAATACTTTAACCCCATTATAAATTTTCGTAGAATAAACTACTGGCACATTTTTTTAAACTTCTTTAACTTTTTCAACTTTTGCTTCTGATAACCCAGTAGTACCTAAAACTAAAGCCTTTTTATATTTTGCAACATAATCTAAAGTATTATCTGCAGCTTCAGCAACAGTAAAATCTACAAAAACATCAACTAAAAATAATCCATCAAAATTAGAAGAAATTTTTAATTTTCCAATCTCTTTTCCAATTTCAGGAATACCTTTTCTCTCTAAAGCCAAAGCAACTTCAAAAGCTTTATCCTGACAAGCTAAATCGTAAATACGTCGCCCCATTTTTCCCGCTACACCAGAAACACCTAACTTAATCATTTTGACTATCCTTTAACTTTTAAACCATATTCTTTTAAAGCTTTTTTTAATTTTTCCTGATTTTCCGCTAACATTTCTGTCATTGGCAATCTTAAATCCGATTCACACATCCCAAGCATACCCATTGCAGTTTTTACTGGAATAGGATTAGTTTCTATAAACATTGATTTTATTAAAGGCAACAACTTATAATGCATCTTCATTGCCTTTTTTATATTTCCTTTATTAAAATCATTAATCATACTTGCAACATCAGCTGGAACAATATTAGCAACAACAGAAATAACACCTGTGCCACCTACAGCTAATAACGGCAGAGTTAAAGCATCATCTCCAGATATCAAATCAAAATTATCTCCACATAAAAGTTTCACACGTGACATCTGCTCTAAATTACCAGAAGCTTCTTTTACTCCAACAATATTTTTACATTCTTTTGCTAACTTAGCCATAGTTTCTGGCTCCACATTAACTCCAGTTCTAGATGCAATATTATAAAGAATAATTGGAATATCTACTGAATCTGCTACTGCTTTAAAATGTTCATATAACCCTGTTTGTGTCGGTCGATTATAGTAAGGAGCAATCTGTAAAGAAGCAGTCGCGCCAGAAGCCGCTGCATGTTTTGTCAAATTAATTGCTTCTTCTGTAGAATTAGAACCTGTTCCAGCAATAACAGGAATTCTTTTATTAACTTGCTTAATGGTAATTTCTATTACCATTTCATGTTCAGCTGTCGTTAAAGTCGCTGATTCCCCAGTTGTCCCACAAGGAACAATTCCAGTCGTACCATTTTTAATATGAAAATCTATAAGATCCTTTAATCTTTTTTCATCAACTTTTCCATTACAAAATGGAGTTACTATCGCTACCATTGAACCACTAAACATTCATTTCCTCCGTTTAAATTCATTTAAAATTATTTGTTAATCTAATAATACATTGCCATTAAAAACTGATTTAACTTTGCCTTCCAACCAAACATTATCAAAAGCTGCATCATTTTTTTCAAAATAAATAGTTAAAAGTTCTCCGCTTGTAGGATAAACATTTATCTTTTTTATTTTAGCATTTGTTTTTAAAACATATAATAACGAAGATGCAACACTACCTGTACCACAAGCTAAAGTCTCCCCTTCAACGCCTCTTTCATAAGTACGCACATTAATAGAATTCTCTCCCATACCTTCAACAAAATTTACATTGGTTCCTTTAGGAGCAAAAAATTCATGATATCGAATCTTCCTTGCCAATTCCGCTATCTGCATTTTTTTTAAACCTTCAACAAAAATAACAGTATGAGGCACTCCAGTATTAACAAAATTAACTTTCAATTCTCTACCATCAATACTTAAAGGAATATCTAATTTTATATTCTGAGGTGTTGTTAATTTTACTTTTACAATATCAGAATTAACTTCTGCATAAATAACACCTGCTAATGTTTCAAAATTTATTTCAACATGTTTTTTGTGGGAATGATCTGTTAATTTAGTAAGATAAAGCGCAAAACAACGAGCACCATTACCACACATTTCAGCTTGAGATCCATCAGAATTAAAAATCCGCATCTTAGCTTGCGCTATTTTAGAATTTTCTAGAACTAAGACACCATCTGCTCCAACGCCAAACTTCCTATCACAAAATTTTTTAGCAAAATCCACTAACTGTTTATTAGATAAATTATTATTTCTATTATCAATTACTATAAAATCATTACCAGCAGCAACCATTTTTACAAATTCAACTTTATCTTTCATTCTTAACTTATCTCATTTCTAATTAGATCTTCAAATGTTTCCCTTTTACGAATAACACTATATTTATTACCATCAACTAAAACTTCTACCACACGTCTGCGAGAATTATAATTACTCGACATACTAAATCCGTAAGCGCCTGTACACATCACTACAATATATTCACCTTGTTTCACAGAAGGAAGCTCTCGATCTTTTGCAAAAAAATCGCCACTTTCACAAATCGGACCAACAACATCGGCTTTTTCCAATTTGCTTGAATTTTTTTTGATAGTATAAATCTCATGATGCGCACTATACAAAGATGGACGAATTAAATCATTCATTCCCCCATCGACTATAATAAACTTCTTTAAAGGTCCTTTTTTAACATACAAAACTTTTGTTACTAAAACTCCCGCAGAACCAATAATAAATCTTCCCGGCTCCATAATAATCTTCAAACCTGTTGCTTTTAAAATAGGTACAACTTTTTTAGCAAATTCTTGCGCTGTTTGAGGAGTTTCATTTTTATAAATAATACCTAATCCCCCACCTATATTTAAATACTCAATCTTAACACCATTTATTTTCACTTTTTCAATAAATTTAATAACCTTATTGATTGCAGCAATAAATGGATCCGCTTCTGTAATTTGAGAACCGATATGAATATGCAAACAATTAATCTGCACATTTTTCAAATTTACAGATTCATTTAAAATATATTCGGTTGTATCAAAATCAATTCCAAATTTGTTCGTTAATTTTCCAGTTGTTATAAATTTATGAGTTTTAGGCTCTACATCAGGATTAATACGAATAGCAACCTGAGTAACTTTATTTAATTTTTTAGAAATTTTGTTAATATTCTCTAATTCTTCTAAAGACTCGACATTAAAAAATAAAATACCTTTTTTTATTGCTTCTTCTATTTCAGCATCAGTCTTACCTACAGAAGCATAAACAATTTTATTAACCGGACATTTTACTTTCAACGCGCGGAATAATTCTCCACCAGAAACAATATCTAATCCAGCGCCTAAATTCACTAAAGTTTTTAAGATAGCTAAATTTGAATTTGCCTTTACAGAATAACAAATCAAAGGACTTACTTCTTTAAAAGCTTCTTTTAATTTTAAATAATGTTCTGTAAATGTTTTTTTACTATAAACATATAACGGCGTTCCAAATTCTTGAACTAAACTTGATAATTTTACATCTTCGCAATAAAAATCATTTTTTTTAAATTTAAAATAATGCATAGTTGTATTTAATCCTTAATAAATTTTTTACAATTCAGATTCTATTTGTGCAATTGCTTTTTGCAAACTTGCAATTTCTTTCTGCTGTTCTTTGATGCCTTCAACTAAAAGCCCAACCATAGAAGAATATTCTAAATAATAGTAACCATCACCTTCAACAACCACTTCAGGAACAATATCTTTGACTTCCTGGGCAATCAATCCCAAACTACGCCCTGCTGCTGGCCACATTTCTTTTTGCTTCCACTCAAAACTTACTGGCCGTAATTTAGAAATTTTAGCCATAGCATTATCAATAGTAACAATATTTTTCTTCAACCGTTCATCTGATGGCACAACCCAACATTGAGTTCCACCAGCACTTCCATTAACACTAAATTTAGAAGGTCCCCAAGTACCATTAATAATAACATTACCACTAGAGTTTATATAAATATGCGGACTATTATATATATGCCCCCCTAAAACTCTATAAGCCCCACCAGTATTACCAATAGACTTAAAAGCTAAATCTCCAGAAATTTGACAGGAACTAATCAAAGCAGCTCCATTATGCACACTATCAGACAATGTTCTCCAAGTATTCATTTTTCCATCATACCAAACATTAAAACCCACATACTGCCTATACCAACTACCAGCTGCCCCATATCCTCCATCAACATAAATATTTGGTTCTCCTATTGAAATATCAGGATATCCATTCCCAACCCAATGATTAAGATTAATATCCAACTTACCAAAAGGCCCCCAAGTTCCAAATCCAACATCTCCATTTCTCGTCACCGCTATTCCGGGTTCATTAAAATCTAATGTGCCAGTATAAGTATTTTCAGTATCTGCTAAAAAAATAAGCCAGTTATCAGAATAACTAGTAGGATAAGCGACATGCAACTTCGCTTTAGGAAGTCGCACACCAACACCAACTAATCCCAAATAATCCGGAACTTCATTAATAACTACATTGGCATAACGTGAACCAGAAGGATAATAAGCTCCCGTATTAATTGCATTTCTCCCACCGAAATTTAAATAATTAGCATACCAGTAAGTACCTGTAGTTGTACTTACAATAGGATAAACCTCATTATTAGTTGATGCTTGATAAATTCCATTAACTTGAAGTACAGTATTTTTAGCAGGAGTTTCACTGGAAACAGCTTTATTCATAAAAACAGTACCTGTGTTATTATTATACAAATGATTTGAATTCAAATACCATAAATCACATCCAGCACCTACAGTAGAATTAGATCCGCCTGGAGCAGGTAAATAAGTATAGGTTAAATTATTATAAGAACAAACTTCCAAACGTTTTGTGTTTGAATTATAATAAATTTTACCTACATCAGAAGCTGTACTACAAAGAGATGGAGTATTATTAGGATACAAAATTAGCTCTTTGTACGCTGCTTTAGGAGAAGGATAATAAGTTGCTACTCCAAATTGTTCACTTTTAGCAAAAACTAAAATTTGACTAAAAAATAAAGTTGTTACGAAAAAAATAAATGCAATTTTAAATTTACTCATTTCTCCTCCAGCTCTATATTCTAGCTTTTATTTGATGCTTCAATTGTTTTAATTTTAATTTTAAACTATCAATTTGTTTTTGCTGATCTTTTGTCGCTTCCACTAATAAAGCTACTAAAGCTGAATTTTCCATACCATAATACTCATCAGTTTTTATAACAACTTCAGGCACAACTCTCTGTGTTTCCTGAGCAATCAGTCCTAACAATGGACCCGGACGCCCAAACCCAGGTTCTTTCCATTCAAAAGAAACTCCTCTTAACTCATTGATTTTCTTCAAAGCATTATCAATAGTCTTAATATCTTTTTTTAATTTTTGATCTGAAGGAACCTGCCAATTACCGCCTGTAGCGGAAGCAGTCCCATTAACATAAAATTTTAACCCCATCGAATTAGTAGTATTCACACTGACATTATTGTCCGGGCTAATATATAAATTTGGATTATTATACGCCGGATAATTTAAAGGCACATCTGCCCCATTATTTCTAGCAAAAACTTTAAAAGATAAATCACCTAAAGAATGATTACTAGCTATTAAAGCTGCCCCATTATTAGCGCTATCACCTCTTTGTATCCATCTATCCGTATTTCCATTATAATACATATAAAATCCTATATATTCACGCCATGCCATATTTACTTTACCTGGTAAAAGTTCTCCTCCAGAATCAATATTTACAATACCGGAATAAACTGATAAAGCAGAACCAGAAGCATCAAAATGTTCCTCATTCACAGTTAAACGACCTTTTACCCCATCTTTTGATTCTCCAATATGAACATATGGACCAGTATCAACCAACAATCCAATAACTTTAGATCCTCCAGTTAAAGTATTTTCGGTATCTACCTGAAAAATAGTATTCACAGCTCCCCCAGGATATGCAACATTTAATTTAGCTCGTGGAACCCGAATACCAACACCAACAAAACCACAACAATCAGGAAAAGCATTAATAAGAAAATTTTCATATTTAAAAGTATTAGGATTATATGCACCTGTACTAATGGCATTAAACCCATAATTTTCATACCGCCCAAACCACCTTGTTCCACTAGCAGTATTCACTAAAGGATAAACCGCTTGATTAGTATATGCTGCCCAAGCA
>CAYQXW010000116.1:0-6031 GCA_964421615.1 uncultured Planctomycetales bacterium | reverse complement strand
TAACCTAAATCAATAAATGTAGTATCAAACAAATCTACTTCATGACCAGCTCTTTTTAGAATACCAGATAATAAAGAAATCCCTATAGATTTATATCCTGGTTGGTCTTTATGCGGCCAAATAAAAAGAAAACGCATTAATTTATCCTTTATTTATATAATTTACTAGCTGTAAAGCTAATTCAGTGGCAGAATATTTTTCTGTATCTAAAATCAAATCCGGATTATCAGGAATCTCATATGGCACTTCCTCGGAACATCCCACCATTTTAATTAATCCTTGTTTTTGCTTGGCATAAAGTCCTTTAGGATCTCTATTACTTACAGTTTGCAATCCGGCTTTAATATAAACCTCTTTAAAACCTTTACCTAAAACTTCTCTAGCTTTATTACGCATTAACTTAAAAGGTGATATCACAGTAACCATAATAACATCATAATTACTTCTCTCTTTAGCGCAAATATCTATAATGGTCTGGTTATTAATTATAATATCTTCTTTGGAGTAACCCAAATGTTTATTTAAAGAATTTCTGACAACATCACCATCAACAATATAAACTTTATGATTGTTTTTTTCCAATGTTGTTTTTACTAAATCCCCGATAGTACTTTTACCCGCACCAGATAAACCTGTAAACCAAAAAATTAAATTTTTCTTCATTTTACAAAAATATCCTTACCTTGAGCTTTTAAAGCAAAAATTGATTCTAAAACTTCCGGACGTACCATCCATTCTGGAAGTTTCTCTTCTTTAACAATTGCATTTCTAACTATAGTTCCTGCAAATTGTTCATGATGAGATTTTAAATCCTTATTTTTAACTTCAACACAATGTTTTTTCTTTGTATCATAAACAATCATATCAAAAAATACAGGAATAATCCCGATATCACCAATTTTATCAAATAAATCCTGCACTGAACCAGGTTTATAAAAATCTCCCACACCAGTATGATCCCGACCTAAAATAAAATGAGAACAACCATAATTTTTACGACATAAAGCTGTAAACACTGCTTCACGTGGACCAGAATACCAGCTATTCACATAAAATCCGCTTAATAAAACTCTATCCTTCAAATCCAAACAATCTACATGCGCTTTATAAGATTCAAGAATAGCTTCCATGGTAAAATCACCAGGTTTTTTCTTACCAATAGCAGGATGAATAAATAAAGCATCCGCATGATATTTTTCCATCGTTTTCATCTGAATAAATTCATGAGCTCTGTGAGGAATATTGCGAGTATGAAATCCAATAACTCGATCCCATCCGTTATGGGCAAAAATAGTTCTCACTTGCGATGGAGTAAGTGCATACTCTGGAGAAACTGTATCCGGCACAACGGAACTGATTACTTTACCACCAATAATATAATCTCCACCGTCAAATAATCTTTTTACTCCTGGATGAGCTAAATCATCAGTACCAAACCATCTCAATGCTAAAGATTTTTTGTCAGCTTTAAAAATATCACTTACAGTCATCTTCCCAAATACACAATCTCTTTTTTTAGAAACTAAAGAAATTTCTTCGCCAACTTCAAAACAAATATCTTTTTGGTGAGCCTGTAAAATAATAGGTAAAGTCCAAACTGTACCATCTGGAAGCCTATATAAATCTAAAACATATTCCAACTGTTCATGATTCATAAATCCATCAACAGGACAATAACATCCATTTTTAATATTAAAAATATCAGTTAACGCAGATTCATCAACAAATAATTTATTTGAATGCTTAATGGGTTTAACTAAATTTATATTTTTATCACTTGCACGATCATTAAACCCATGCGGTTCAACTGAATTATTTAGTAAATCAATACCATTCCAGCTTTTTTCAAATTTCGCAACACTTTCCAAATGTTCCAAATGCTGCTTTATAACTTTTGCGACTAAACTCACGCATTGTATAGGATATTTACCAATAGCAGTTTCTGCAGCTAAAACTAAACCATTAGCACCATCTATTAAAGTATTAGCAATATCATTAATTTCTGCACGAGTAGGATATGGCTGTAAAATCATAGATTCCAATAAATTGGTTGCAACATATACTGGAATAGGTTTCTGATGAGCAACATCAATAATCATTTTCTGAAGTTCCGGTAATCGCTCAATAGGAACTTCTCTAGATAAATCTCCCCTATCGATTAAAATCGCATTAGAAACCTCTACAATATCACGGAGATTATTAATTCCATGCAGACTTTCGACTTTTGAAATAATCGTCGCATCCTGACCTACAAGTTTTCGTAATTCCAACACTGTCTGTTTATTACTCGCAAAAGACAATGCAAACATATTTATATTGTTTTCCTTAGCATAAATAACTGCCTGTTTATCTTTAGGAGTAATTCCTGGCAATTCAATAGCCTTATCAGTATTCACTGCTTTATTTGACCCAACTTTTCCCGGACACAAAACTTTAGCTATCAAATCATTGTTTTTATCTTTCTTAGTTACTAGGAATAAAACTTTAGCAAAATCTACCGCCAATAAAGTACCTGGCTCTATTTGACTAAAAATACTCTCAGGAGTAAGAGTTAAAATATTTTCATCTCCTAAAACCTGACGAGCAGTTAATGTTATAAACTGGTTTTTAACCAATTCCATACTTCCATTTTTTACTTGCCCAGTTCTTATTTGAGCACCTTCAGAATCTATACAAATCGGCGTTGCCGTCGCAGAACGAATCAGTTTAACCATCTTATCTAACTGATCAATAGAAGTATGAGACATATTAATTCTTAAAACATCTACACCCAGCTCTTCCATTCTGCTGATTACATAAGGATTAGCTGACCCAGGCCCAATCGTACATAAAATTTTAATCCATTTATTTGACAACATCTAAACCTCTTTTTTTATTGAATAGAACTTTTTCTGCGTTACTTCAAACTCTTGATAAACATCCATAAGTTTTTTTGCTAAATCGGGAACAACCTTTTTCAAATTCTCTTCACAGAAAATCGGATTAAGTTTTTCAAACAATTTCTTTTTTTCAATGATAGCATCTTCCATAGTTTTCCCCTTCATAGTAGGTTTGCTAACTTCTGTACGCTGATACATTGAAGCAATTTCTACCATAGCATTTTGTGGAAGATCATTATATTTAATTTTTAAAAAATCTAAAATACAAGGCATAATTTTATCAGCAGCTACTAATAAATCCTCATACTTTACGATCAAAAATTTATCCGGATTCTTTTTAACCTGCTCAATCCAGGTTTTATGAAAAGAAATATACTCTTTAGTAGCTTTGACAAGAAAACGTTCTTCTTCAGGAAGATTATTATAACCTAACAAATAAAACTTGCTATTCTCCATTTTTATCAAAGTATAATAAGACCTAATAGCTTCAAATGGATTACGATAAATTATTAATGCACTTTTGAATTTATGATTATAATCGCGATGAGTTTTTAAAAGCGTAACATTATTATTAAAATAAAATGGGGCATATTTTTCTTTTCCTGCCAAAGTCGGAGTATATTTATACATTTCCATAAAACTCAACTTTTTGTATTCTCCAGTAATACGAAAATGCAGGACAGTGGCTATCATAAATCTTAACCATCCCACCCCACATCGAGGAAAATCTGCCATAATTACTGCATTATCATCAACCCTTTCATTAATTTCTTTATGCATTTTCATTAAATCCATCAGCTTCAACAAAAAGTATTTAATCACGAGCATAACTTCTCCGGGTTATAATTTAATATATTCTTTCCAATTCTTTATAATCTCTAAAAAATCTGTAAAAACAACTATTGCCAAAGCAAAACAAATCGCTAAAACAGTTTTCATCACTAAATTAAAACTAAAAGCGAAATTTAAAAAATACAAAACACTCAAAACACCTACAACTAAAATCATCTTACTTTCAGCAAAACCTTTACAACCTAAACTTCCTGCGTAAATCTTATATAATACCGGAGCTGCAATATTTACAACAAGAATACTTACGGCTGCTCCCACCATCCCAAACTTAAAAATCAAAATTCCGCTTAAAGCTATTGAAAATAAGCTTACCCCAATTCCAGTAAAAGTTAAAAAAACATTCTTCTTATGCACTAATAAAAATTGCATATACGGTGTCCCTAAAGTATACAAAAAAACTAACATATACCATATAGGAACCAAATACCCAGCTTTACTAAATTTACCATGGGTAAGAAAACTAATTATATCATAGGAAAATAATATAATCAAAACTCCGCCGATCCCCAAAAGACCGTACCAGAATGAAAAAACTTTATGCATTTTTTCCTGGTTGCGTTTATGTATAAAACCTTCCAAAATATCAGGAATTGATGTACGGCTAAATGCTTTATACCCCATAGTAAAAAACTGCTGATAACTTTTAGAATGAGCATAAATTCCCAATTCATGCAAATTAAGCCATTTTTGGATAAAAAACTGTCCTGCATTACTAGCAACGATCTCACACAAATTACATGGCACAGTCGGCATCCCTAAAAAAAAGATTTCCCTAAGCCATTTAAAACTTATTTTAGGTAAAATATCCTTACGCATATACCATAAACCTACTAAACAAATAAAAGTAACCGATATAAGAGGAGATAAAAAAAGCGTTATAGTCCTAAGTTTTAAAAACTTCAAACAGATAACAGTAACACCAACCCCGACAAAATATTTAGAAACTTCCAGCTTAGCATGTGCTTTACCCATCTTTTTTAAAACCATAACATAAGAAATAGTTGGCCAAATCTCATTTAAGATCATTGTACAAAACGCTAATATAAAAAACTGATGATATTGTGGCTTATAATCCTTAACTACATGATTAAGCCATTGTTCAGGAATCAATTTAAAAACTACGAATAAAAGAATACCTGTCACTACACTTAAAAAAATAATATTAAAGAAAAGTTTTTTCCTTTCTTCCACATCCACTTTATAATAATGCGCGGATAGAACCCACGCTCTACCGTTTGAACAAAGAGCCGAAATCCAGGCAATAATTACCATTACTACCGCGTACACACCAAAATCTACAGGTTCAAGATAAAAAGTTGTAAAAGGAACTACAAAAAAAATAGCAGTTAATCCTTCAATAAGTGGAGGAAACAAATAGAAAAAGAAATTTTTATTCATTTATTTTAAATCTTATTTAAAGAAATGATTTTTTTAGTTATTACTTCAGGAGAAAACTGAGTTTCATAAGTTTTTCTTGCTTCTACAGAAAGATTATTTCGTAAATTATTATCTGCAATCACTTTTTTAATCGCCTGTACGATCTCATTGGCATTAGAACCAAGTAAAGCATTAACACCATTTTTAACTTCTGGAATAGACTCTTCTAACTTTTGATGTGCAATCAAACATGCTCCAGAAGAAAAAGCATAGACAATACGAGTATAAGCACCAATATGTGGACCAGCATTATTTAAGATTAAAAATATCTTATTAGCTAACATCTCTTGATCCGGATCTTCAATATAACCTTTAATAATAACTCTCGGGTGCAACAACTTTTCTTTTAAATCATTAGGCAAAACTCCATTACCACATAAATTTATCTTCCAATCAACATTTGTAATTTCTTTATCCATTAAAGGAATAACTTCTTGCGCTAAAAATTTAAGCCCATAATAATTACCTGTTGTACCAAAATTACTCATATTGCCTAAAATTTCAAAACTTTTACGTGTTTCTTGGGCTTTTTTTCTTTTTTCATTCCAAGAAACTCCATAAGCATCTGGCCAAGTATTAGGAATATAGTCACATTTTATACCCCATTTATTATATTCCTGAGTATCATACAAACCTATATTTCCAGCTTTTTGGATAAATTTCGCTCTTTGAATATGCTTATCCTTCTGAGAATACAATGAACTCAAAATAATACACTTTTTAATTTTCTGTATAAATTTATGAGTAGTAAAATCTTGCATCCTAGCAAGAGGAGCAGCAAACCGAGGTTTCGCCCAATATGCTACAACAGGAATACTTGTTTCACTTAAATATGGCAACAAATATTCAAACCAAGTATCCCA
>CAYQXW010000115.1:0-6101 GCA_964421615.1 uncultured Planctomycetales bacterium | reverse complement strand
GGTATTTTAGCTACTTTAGCAATTGTAAATTATAATGCTTCTGTAGAAAGAGGAAGATCTAGTGAAGCTAGAACTGTTTTAATGCAAATTCGTACAGCATACAATAATTATGTAATGGAGCACCGTAACCCTCCAGTAGATCTTGAAGAGTTAGGATTTGAAACAAATCCTCCTAATATAGAGATTCCAACCGCTTGTGATAATAATGATAGGTTCTATTTCTTTTATTCTTTTGATGCACAACGATCTGTCGCTACTCGGTGTTTAACTGGTGGTAAAGTTCCAAGCGGCACAACTCCTTGGGCCATAACATTAAATCATACTAGAGGAACTTGGACAGGGGTATAAAAATATGCCGAGGGAGGGAGTCGAACCCTCATGGGTATAACCCCATCGGTTTTTGAGACCGACGTGTCTGCCATTTCACCACCTCGGCAAGTCCTTATAATATACTATCTAAAATCTTGTTTGTCAATTCTATAAATTTGAAGTATAATATTGCAAAATTAAATGGAGGAAAGAAATGAAAGGTTTAAAATTTTTATCAGTTTTATTTGGAATAGTGGTTTTAGCAAGTGGGTGTGCTACAACAACTGGCCCAAAAACATCAGGTTCTAATTGTAATCAGGTTATATTATGCAAAGATTATATGACTAAGGTTGACAATTTGAGTCGAGAATTACAGGAACAAAGGGAAGCTAATGCATCTTTGAAAAAAGAAATTGATGAGATGAGCAAGCTGCAGGTAAGAATGCCTAACGGAAAAGAAATTCAGACTGCTTTGAAAAACGCAGGTTTTTATAAAGGACCGATTGATGGGCAGATAGGAAGCCAGACTAAAGAATCTATTAAGAAATTTCAAGAAGCGAATAAGTTGCCAGCGGATGGAGTTATCGGCAGTAAAACTTGGAATTTATTATATAAATTTTTAGGAATGCCAGGTTCGGAAGAAGAAAATTTAAAATAAATTAAAGATATTCGGGGTTGTCCCCCTACAGAAAAGTTGATGGGACTCCCCTCGGAGATAGTAAATAGAACTCGGGGTTGTAGCTCAGTTGGGAGAGCAACAGGCTGGCAGTCTGTGGGTCGGGGGTTCAACTCCCCCCAACTCCACAATTGATTTTTCCTTGTCTGAAAAATCAATTGTGTACTTTACGAGCGTCAAACGGCTCGACAAGAGCCTTAGCGAGTAAAGTGCTTAAATTGAGCGTAGTGCATAATCGAGCAGTGAACAAAGTGCACCCATTAATTGAAACTTCCCACATGAAAAACGCAACTATTGAAATAAACGAGCAATTCCAAAAAGCTCTACAATTATTAGAATATTCCAAAAAAAATATTTTTATTACTGGTAAAGCAGGAACAGGTAAATCTACCCTTTTAAATCATTTTCGCAGTATTACATCTAAAAAAGTGGCAGTTTTAGCTCCAACGGGTGTGGCTGCTGTAAATATCTCTGGTCAAACTATCCATTCTTTTTTTAAGTTTAAACCTTCTACAACGTTATCCGGAATCCGTAAAATAAAATCTCAAAAGAAATTACAGCTTTATAAACAAATTGAGATGATTATCATTGATGAGATATCAATGGTGCGTCCAGATTTATTGGATTGTATTGATAAATTTATGTGTTTGAACGGTAATCATCCGAATAAACCTTTTGGCGGGGTGCAGATGGTTTTTTTTGGTGATCTTTATCAACTGCCTCCGGTTTTTCAAAAAACAGAGCAGGAATTATTTAGTGGCCATTATAAGGGTAAGTATTTTTTTGATTCTAAAGTTTTTCATAGTCCGGATTTTAATTTAGAATTTATGGAGTTAGAAAAAATTTACCGCCAAACTGATTATGAGTTTGTAGAATTGTTGAATTCTATTCGTAATGGAACAGTGAACGAAAAAATGCTTTCTTTTTTGAATAAACGAGTGAAAAGAGGTAAGGAGTTAGAAACATCCGAAGGTATTTGTTTGACAACGACCAATAAAAAAGCTTTAGAGATTAATAATCGTAAACTAGAAGAGTTACCAGGGAAAACTTATTTTTTTGAGTCTTATACTGAAGGTAGTTTTAAAGATGAATATATGCCGGCGGATAAATTTTTACAGCTTAAGCATAAAAGTCAGGTGATGTTGTTGAATAATGATCCTGATGGGCGGTGGGTGAATGGGACTATTGCTGTTGTAGATAAAATTCTTGAAGATGAAAACGGTGAAAGAATAATTTATGTAGAGTTAGCCAATGGAGATATCGAGGATGTTCAACCTTACAGTTGGGAAATTTTTCAGTATAAAGTCAGTAAAAATAATAATTTAGATACAGAAACTATTGGTAAATTTACACAATTTCCGTTAAAGCTCGCTTGGGCAGTCACAATTCATAAGAGCCAGGGGAAAACTTTTGATAAAGTGGTTTTAGATATTTCCGGTGGAGTTTTTGCCGCTGGGCAGATGTATGTGGCTTTAAGCCGCTGTCGTTCTTTTGAAGGGATTACTTTAGTGCAGCCAATTTTAAAAAGACATATTATGGTAGATTGGAAAATTCGTAGTTTTTTAACGGATTGGCAGTATCGTATTGGAGAAGATAATCAGCCAATTGAAGAAAAAATTAAAATTATAAAAAGTGCTATTGAAGAAAATAAAAAAATATCTGTTGTTTATCTCAAATCTACTGATGAAAAATCTTTTCGAGATATTCTGCCTAAGAAATTGGAACCTATGGAATATTCAGGGGTTGAATTTTTAGGACTTATAGCTTATTGTTATGAACGCGATAAGGATAGGACTTTTAGGGTGGATAGGATTATAGAAATTAAGTAATAACTGTATTGACTTAAAGCTGTTTTATTGACCTTCTCTTCTAGGTATGTTAAAATCTAACAATGTTATTAGGTGTTCATGTATCCATAGCGGGCCATATTTATGAGGCGATAGATCGAGCGCAGTTTTTAAATTGCAATGCGATGCAAATTTTTTCACGCCCTCCTCAGCAATGGCGAAAAAGCGAATTAAATCCACAGGATATCGAAGAGTTTAAAGTACGAAGAGCCAAGAGTAATATTAAAAAGATTTTTGTGCATATTCCGTATCTTATAAATTTAGCATCTCCAGTTGATTATAATTATAACGCTTCTATTGATGCTTATATCCAGGATATTGAGGAAGCCGATAAGTTAGGCGCAGAATATTTAGTCACGCATATGGGTAGCCATAAATTACAGGGTGAAGATTTTGGTTTGCCGAGAATTACTGATGCACTTAATCGAATTTTGGATAAAACTAAAGATTGTTCTGTGATGATCCTTTTAGAAAATACTGCTGGTGGCGGTTCGAATTTAGGATATAAATTTGAACACCAGCGCCAAGTGCTCGACGGGATTGAGAATAAAAAACGCATGGGGGTTTGTTTCGATACTTGTCATGCTTTTGCAGCCGGGTATAATTTATCTTCTAAAGAGGGATATAATTCGGCAATAGAAAAATTTGATAAAATTATAGGGTTAAATAAACTTAAACTTATACATTTAAATGATAGCCGGGATGATTTTAAAAGCCGTCATGATCGTCATGATCATATTGGTAAAGGAAAAATTGGCATTGCCGGTTTTAAACTTTTGTTGAATGATAAGCGCTTTGAAGATAAAGCTTTTATTTTAGAAACACCAAAAGATACTGAGGATGCGGATAAAAAAAATTTAGAAGTAGTAAGAAAGATAAGTAGATTTTTGAATAAAGATTGAGATTGCTTCGCCCGCCGCTTGGCGTCGAGGCTCGAAATGACGATTAAAGAGGAGTAAGAGGCAGATGAATAATTATAATTTTAAAGAAATTGAAGAAAAATGGCAAAAACATTGGGATGAGCATAAAACTTTTAAAGCTACTGCAACCCAAGATAAACCTAAATATTATTGTTTAGAAATGTTTCCCTATCCTTCGGGAAAAATTCATATGGGCCATGTGAGAAATTATACAATTGGTGATGTTTATAGCCGTTTTAAAATTATACAAGGATTTAATGTTTTACATCCCATGGGATTTGATGCGTTTGGTCAGCCTGCAGAAAACGCAGCGATTAAAAATAAAACCAAACCGGACATTTGGACTTATAAATGTATTGCGGAGATGGAACATGAGTTAAAGAAAATGGGTTTTTCTTATGATTGGGATCGTGAACTTTCTACTTGTGATGCAGATTATTATAAATGGAATCAGTGGATTTTTATTAAGATGTTTGAGCGGGGCATGGCGTATAAAAAAGCTTCGAATGTGAATTGGTGCCCGTCTTGTGCGACGACATTAGCTAATGAAGAAGTTATTGATGGTGAATGTTGGAGATGCCATTCTAAAGTAGATCAGAAAGAACTCGACCAGTGGTATCTTAAAATTACAGAATATAAAGAAAGATTGTTAGAAGATTTAAACCAGTTAAAAGATTGGCCGCAGCGGGTTATTGCAATGCAGACAAACTGGATTGGTAAAAGTCAAGGTGTTGAAATTTATTTTAAGGAAAAAGAAACCAATAAAACTATTCCAGTGTTTACTACTCGAGTTGATACTATTTTCGGTGCGACTTATGTAGTTTTAGCTCCAGAACATCCGATGGTTTTAGAATTAGTTAAGGGCAAATCTCAAGAAAAAGAGGTTAAAGCGTTTATTGAAAAAGTTTCAAAGGAAAGCAAAGTTAGTCGTGCTTCATCAGATGTAAAAAAAGAAGGTGTTTTTACAGGCGCTTATGCGGTTAATCCTGTGAATAATGAAATTATTCCGATTTGGATTGCAGATTATGTTTTGATGGAGTATGGAACCGGAGCAATTATGGCTGTTCCGACTCACGATCAGCGCGATTTCTTATTTGCTAAAGAGCATAATTTGCCGATGAGAATTGTTATTCAAGGTCCTCAGTCTGTTAATGAAATGAAAGAAGCGTATGAAGATGAGGGAGTGTTAGTCAATTCTAGTGAATTTAATGGAGTAAAAAATATAGAAGCTAAAGAAAAAATTGGCCAATGGATGGAGCAAAAACAAATTGGGAAGATTCAAACTCATTGGAGATTACGTGATTGGTTAATTTCTCGCCAGCGTTATTGGGGAACACCGATTCCGATGATTTATTGTGAAAAATGTGGTGTTGTTCCAGTCCCTTATGAAAATCTCCCAGTTAAACTTCCATCAGATGCGCCTTTTACAGGAGAAGGTGGAAGTCCATTAGGAAAAGTTGCAGATTTTGTTAATTGTACTTGTCCAAAGTGTAATGCCAAAGCTCGTCGAGAAACTGATACAATGGCGACTTTTTTTGATTCTTCCTGGTATTTCTTGAGATATTGTTCGCCAAAAGACAATAATAATCCATTTAATGTTGAAGAAGCAAAATACTGGATGCCAGTGAATCAGTATATCGGTGGGATTGAACATGCGATTTTGCATTTACTATATTCTCGATTTTTTACCAAGTTTTTTAAAGATTTAGGAATGATAAATTTTGATGAACCGTTTATGAAATTACTTACTCAGGGAATGGTTTTAAAAGACGGTGAAGTTATGTCAAAATCAAAAGGTAATATAGTTGATCCAGATTCGATGATACAAAAATTTGGTGCGGATACTTTACGTTTGTTTATTTTGTTTGCTGCTCCTCCAGAAACAGAATTGGAATGGGATGAACGCGGGTTGGAAGGTGCGTTTAAATTTTTGAATCGTGTTTGGAGAATTCAGGAAAACTTAAAAGAGACTGCACCTAAGGAAACTTTGCGCGCTTTGCATAAAGCAATAAAGAAGATTACGGAAGATACCGAAAGTTTTAAATTTAATACTGCTATTGCTGGTATGATGGAGTTGGTTAATGCTATTTATCAGTATGGGACAGATAAAACTATTTATCAACAGTTAATAATAATGTTGAGTCCAATTGCTTCTCATTTTTGTGAAGAACTTTGGCAGATACTTGGGAATAAAGAATCAATTTTTAAATCTGCTTGGCCGAAGTTTGATCCTGCGATGTTAGTTGAAGATATTATTACTATGGTAGTTCAGGTGAATGGTAAAGTACGTTCAAAGTTAGAAGTTGCGCCTAACACTTCTAATGAAATTCTTAGGGATTTAGCTTTGAA
>CAYQXW010000114.1:0-6155 GCA_964421615.1 uncultured Planctomycetales bacterium | reverse complement strand
CAGAAAACAGAACTGTTTTCTCAGTTAGACAAGTATATCTTTTGGCGTCAAGAATAGATTTATTAAAATTGATTTGCGAATTAATTTTATTTAATTCAGTTTTATATTTATCCGCAAATCCAGAAATTTCTTTTTTTAATTGCTCTAACTTTAATTTATTTTCTTGGAGTTTTTGGACAATCTTTTCCTGAGCTTCAGACGAAAGTTCTTCCCCATCTGGAAGATTTAATTCTTCCCAACCGACATCACGCAAAACATTATTTAAATATAACCTATCTCTTCGTAACCCAATCATCATTGCCGAAACCACAGAACCCTCTTGACGAAAAGGGTATAAAACATGTGGAATATCTTTAAGGCTCTTTTCCATCACTATAATATTTTTCTCTTCAATCTTGCCATTTGAAATTTCCAAAAAAGAATAACTTGAACCACTTTTAAACGGCAAAGGCATATAATCTTTAACATGATCAAGTATCGATTGATCAATATTTATCTCTTGCTGAATTTCCTCTTTTTTTAATATAACCGGAGTAATATCTATCTCTACGTTATTTAAAAATTTATCAGCTAGAGACAATGAAAGCAACCCTAAATCTTCCTGATAATCTTTTTTTAATTCTAAATGGATTTTTCTGGCAATTTCTCCAATTCTCGAATACAAAATATCTAATTCTTGGTATTGCTTATCCACCATTGCTGGAGTAAGATTACCTAACTTATCCTCAATATGTCTTATATCTACCGGATGAAATACTCCTAACTTCAAAATCTGAGCAGCAACATCTTGAGCTTTATCTTTTATTACTACAAAACTTACCAACTCCATTATAGACGGTGTAATCATAGCCCTATTAAACCCACAATCTCTTCTTTCCGCCAGCCTAATTTCTTAGCATTTAGAATCGAAATAATATTCTTAGTTTCTCTATGTTTTAAAATCAAATAACTTATCACTGTTCCAATAGTAAAAGGAAATCCTGATAAAGCCCGCTTCACTTCCTTCAACAAAAATTCATAAAGAAAATTTTCAATCAACAAAACATTACTTTCCACCAAATCTTTAACTTTTGTATAAGGACCAAAAGAAATGCTCTCAACCACCTTGGCTAAACCATCTGTCGTATAATATTTCCTTACTGTATCTTTCTTAACCCAGCTGCCGCCAGGAATAAACCATTCCAACATCTCTCCAATACCTAAAGAATAATACTTACGCAACCTTATAAGCCAATTTATATTCTCAATATCTACTTCAATTCCTAAAATTTTAGAAGCAACCTTTTTATCAACTGAAGAAAATTTATTCAAACAATCTAACAATCTTTGATAGTAATCTACATCTAAACTGGCTTCAAAATAAAAACAAGATTTTTTTTCTTTATAATTTTCCCTTGCCAATAAAAGTGGTTTTTTATAAGGAGTATGATCTAAGAGCAAAATAAATTCTTCCAAACTTTGAGCATTAACAAGTTTCCTAAAATCTATTTTAAAACAAATATCTTTAGCAATAATATAATCTTCCCAATTTATAGACTGCTGTTTATTGTGCCAAATGCGCAATATAACTTTTAACTCTTCGATTTCAAAACGCTGGCGTAATATTGAAACAAAATCCTGCTCATTACCAGAACTTAAAACTCGCTCAACTTTATAATAACTTTCAATATCCAGCTTCAAGAACTCTTTTTCTAAAACAGCAACACTAACTTCTTCACTGTTTATATTTTGCAAAACCTGATTATAATTTGTTTTTTTAAGCAGCTCTATTGCTTCAAAATAATCCCTAGCCTCAAGTAAACTAGTTAAAGTATCTTGAGATAAAAGATAAGAAAGCATCGATCTAATTTTCACATTAGCAAATGCGTACTTAGAAAGCTGACTCATAAAACTTATTCCTTAATTTCAATAATTTGATTAAAAAATTTTTGCGCTGTATCTGGGATATTTTTAACGCTTTTCTGAAACTGAAATTGAACAAATTCTTGTGTTTCTTTAAGAATCTTTTCTTTTTGCGCTAAATATTGAACAAAAGAATCATTCTTTGCTGTTTCAATTTCTTGTCTTAATTTCTGTTCAGATTGCTGTGTAAATTGTTGAGCTTCTTTTTTCGCTTTAAGTATAATATTTTCAGCTTCTTTACGTGCGGAATCAATTTTCTCACGTGCTTCTTTTTCTTGCTTTAATATTTTATCAACAATTTCTTTCATAGATTTTTTGTTTGGGTACCGTTTAAGAAACCGGTTTAAAATATTATAACTCTCCGTATCCCCGGTGTCTATTATTATTTAAACAACTGGGAGCAGAACATAATCCTGCCCCCTAAAAATTCTATAAACTACCCAATCGCAATCGAACCTTTCTCTTCAGTACGAATCCTAATACATTCACTTAAATCTAAAACAAAAATCTTACCATCTCCAGTTTCCCCTGTTTTAGCACCTTTAACTATAGCTTTAATAGTTGCATCTAAATAATTATCATTCACTGCTATTTCTAAACGGATTTTCCTTAATAAATTCCCTGTTTCTCTTGCCCCTCGATAAATTTCTGCAACACCCTTCTGACGTCCGTGGCCTAAAACTTCACTTACCGTCAGAAGATTGATATCCGCTGAATATAACGCCTCTTTAACTTCTTCTAATTTATCCGGCTGAATAATTGCAATAACAAGTTTCATTCTATCCTCCTTAATTTTTTATTCTAATACTGTATATGCTCTTTCATGATGCTGAGTCAAATCCAATCCAACAGCTTCCTCTTTAACATTAACTCTAACGCCTTTTGTAATAAGCTCTACAACTTTATATATTACAAAAGTCACAATTAAAGAATAAACAACTGTCACACCAACAGCCATTAACTGGATCAATAACTGTTTTGGATTTCCATAAAATAATCCATCTGCTCCTGCAGAATTTACTGCTTTCGAAGCAAACAATCCAGTTGCTAACGCACCCCAAATACCTCCAACGCAATGCACACCAAAAGCATCCAATGCATCATCATAACCTAATTTTGGTTTTAATACACTCACAGCAAAGAAACAAAATACACTCACTAACAAACCAATAATTACAGCAGACATAACATTAACGTATCCAGCAGCAGGAGTAATTGCAACTAAACCTGCAACGGCACCAGAACACACACCAAAGATTGTAGGTTTGCCACTTTTAATCCACTCAATAATCGCCCAACTCAAACCTGCAGCTGCAGCAGCAGTATTCGTTACAACAAAAGCATTAGCAGCTAAACCATTTGCACCTAAAGCACTTCCAGCATTAAAACCAAACCATCCAAACCAAAGCAATGCTGTACCTAATGCTACAAACGGCATGTTATGCGGAGTAGGAACATTTTTATCAAGATTTTTTCTTTTACCAATTACCATAGCAGTTACTAAAGCCGCAATACCTGCACTAATATGCACAACTGTACCACCAGCAAAATCCAAAGCACCTAAAGTTCTCAACCATCCTCCAATTGCCCATACCCAATGGCAAACAGGATCATAAACAAACGTCGACCATAATAAAGTAAAAAGCAAAAATGCAGAAAACTTCATTCTCTCAGCAAACGCACCAATAATTAAAGCTGGAGTAATAACTGCAAACATCGCCTGAAAAATCATAAAAGCCTGATGCGGAATTGTTGCAGAATAATCATTATACGGTTCTAATCCCACACCATTCAACCCTGCCCAACTAAACCCACCCCAAAAACCATTCCCTGGAGCAAAAGATAAACTATAACCAAATAAAACCCACTGCACGCTAACCAAACACAAAATAATAAAACACTGCATTAAAACACTTAAAACATTTTTTTTCCTAACCATTCCTCCATAGAAAAACGCAAGTCCTGGAGTCATCAACATAACTAAAGCTGACGATATCAATACCCAAGCTGTATCTCCACTATTCATTTATTCCTCCTTTTTTATTCTTTCTCATTATATTATAATGCATTTTTACCTTTTTCTCCTGTACGAATCCTAATAACTTCTTCAACCGGATAAATGAAAATTTTTCCATCCCCAATACCACCGGTTCTTGCTGCCATCATTATTGCATCTAAAACTTTATTTATATTTTTATCTTCAACTATAATTTCAATTTTTGTTTTCGGTAAAATTCCAACCCTATATTCCTGTCCATTTAATTTCTGAATCGCTCCCCGCTGCTTACCATGTCCATCAACCTGGCTAATCGTTAAACCTGCAAAAGGCAAATCGTTTAAAGCTTTTCTTACTACACTTACTTTTTCCGGTCTTATAATTGCTTCTATTTTTTTCATCTCACCCTCCTTTACTAAAATTTACCTATTAAAAAACAAAAAAGTGTCTTAACATCCATAATCATCTTAGATATTAGACACTTCAGTAAACGCTACTGTTAACTTACACTTCTATGTGTTTTTAAATCTGCTTACATCTATACAAGTCACACAACACTGTGTTTGGTAACTAAAATTTAATTGTTATCCAAATGTTTTAAACATTTAACTCTTATAGTTTCTTTCATCTTAAGCACATAAACATGAGAAATCCCTAGTTCTCGCCCGATTTCTCTTACAGTTAAACCTTTAGATAAATATGGCAGCAAAGATTTCTCCTTCAACGTTAACCCATTATTGCAAATCACTTCTGCCAATAATTTATCATTTAAATAGTTTAAATAATTAATACTATCGCTATCAACTAAATTCATCGATTCTAATAAATTATCCCCATTATCATTCGGCTGATCTAAACTCACAGTTTTTTTGAATTCAATATTTTTACGCATATAGTTTCGCAGATAAAAATAACATCCCTGTAAAATATAACTATCTGTTTTATCACTCAATTTATTCTCATTAAACTCATTCCATAAATACATCAACTCTTCCTGATACAAATCTTCGCTATCCAGCTTAGAATTATACTTACTTAACTTATAAGCTATCGCTTTAAGTTTTGAATCATATTTTTTTATTAACTCGTTATAAGTAATCATAACTTTATTTTAATAGTTCAATTTGCATGTAATCGGCATTCTCCTATCTTTCCCCAAAGCCCGAGGAGTAATTTTTACTCCAGGAGGAGACTGCCTTCTTTTATATTCACTCTTATCAACTAATTTAATAACCTTTTTTACTGCTTCTTCTTTATATCCCATAACTAAAATTTCTTCTAAGCTTTTTTCATCTTCAACATATGCTTTAAGAATAGGATCTAACTCTTTATACTCCGGTAAAGAATCAGAATCTTTCTGATTATCTCTTAATTCAGCAGTCGGAGCTTTTATAATAATTCTATCAGGAACAACTTTAGAAATAGTATTTCTATATTCAGCTAATTTATAAACCATTAATTTTTCGACATCTTTTATAAGTGCAAATCCTCCTGCCATATCCCCATACAAAGTGGAATATCCTGTACTCATTTCAGATTTATTCCCTGTTGTTAAAACCAACCATCCAAACTTATTTGAAAACGCCATTAAAATATTACCACGAATACGAGCCTGAAGATTTTCTTCTGTAATATCTCGCGCTGTACCTACAAAATGTTCTTCAAGAATCAATAAATATGATTTATATAAATACTCTATTGAAATTTTTTTAACTTCTATGCCTAGATTACTTGCTAAAGACTTTGCATCATCTTCAGAATCTTTAGAAGAATATCTACTCGGCATAAAAATTCCCACTACATTTTCTTTACCCAAACAATCTGCAGCAATAGTCGCCACCAAAGCAGAATCAATCCCACCACTTAAACCCAAAACAACTTTTTTAAAACCATTCTTACAAACATAATCTTTTAACCCTAAACATAAAGCTTTATAAATTTCTTCAACATCATTTAATTCTCTAATAATATTAACAGTCTCTAGATTTTTTTCTAAATTCAAATCATAAATCAATAAATCTTCTTCAAAAGCTTTACCTTCTGCAACAATTTTCCCATCAGGACTTATAATTTTACTTCTCCCATCAAAAACTAACTCATCCTGTCCACCAACCAAATTAGTATACACAACAAAAACCTTATTATCTTTTGCCTGATTTTCAACAATTTTATTTCTTAACTTATTTTTACCATAGTAATAAGGAGATGCATTCAAATTTAATATGACTTTCGCGCCTGATTTAACCTGATTTCTAAC
>CAYQXW010000113.1:0-6170 GCA_964421615.1 uncultured Planctomycetales bacterium | reverse complement strand
TGATACCAAACTGCCTGAATACTTGTTATAAGATTTTGATCATGGTTTATAATATCACAATGCCCAGAAACAGCACCAACTCTTGGATTCCTAAACATTTGTACAATCTTTTTAATTGCGTGTTTATCTAAAAGAGCATCAGAATCCATAGTAACAATAATTGGCTTTTCATTCGGATTTTGTGGAGAACTTCTATCTAAAGTTTCTCTTATCCCAGTCACCATAGCATGCTGTTTGCCTTTATTTACTTCATGATGCAAAACTTTGATCTCAAAATTGTATTTTCTTTTTATTTGTTTAGCTACTTTTTCTACTTCATAGCCGGAATTATCTTTAGATCCATCATTAACAACGATAATTTCTAGCTTATCTAGCGGATACTCATTTTCCACACAACTTAAAATTGTTTTAGGAGAATCTACTTCTTCGTTATAAACAGGAAGAACTACAGAAACAAACGGGAAATAACTTTCGTCATTAGGAATTCTAAATCTATTAAAGAATGAAACAAAAATAATTGAACCCAAATAAAGAGAAAATATGATACCTAAAACTATAAACAAACTGTTTCCATAAATTACTAGAAAAACAAAGAAAACATTAAAAATAATTAAAGTTAAAACTTTTAAAACTGGTTTTACTTTGCTAACATTATCTGCTAACCATCCTGTAAATTTACCACCATCATTAAATGAATTTTTATCTATATCAAATTCAAAATATTCTTCACTTGGTCCAATAAACTCCAAAAACATATTTTTATTCCATAACACTAAATCTAATTTTAAAATTTCCTGCTCTAAAATTTGCCTATTATTTTTTACAAACAAAAATAATTTACCAAAATATTCTGGCCAATCACTTTTATTTAAATCTGTTATAACTTGATCTCCTAAAGATTTATTACCAAAAATAAATTTACTATTAAGTAAATTTTTCACATCAACACTATTTTTAAAATCAATGTGCATAAAACTTTTTTTAATATACTCAAAATCATACATCTCAATATCTAAAAGCTCCTGCCAAAAAATAAATGTAGCTGATTGGTTTGACTTTAACTGATTTTCAAATTGCAACAATAAATTATGCTCAACACCAGAATGAACAATCAAAAGATCTACATCGGAACCATTGAATAGTTCTCCGGTACGCGGTTCTACCCTTTTTTCTCTGTGTGCCATACCATAGGAAAGATCTCCATTGAATAAAATAACTATTTGCTCAATATCTATCCCAACAGCTAAAGCATCTTTTACAGCAGATAAAGCAAACGATTTTTTCTTATTTATTATTTCGTTAATAATATTAATGAGTTGAAATTTATAATATTCCGTATTTAAATCTGATTTTTTACTTATAAGTTCAAAATCTAGAAAGGATCTTAAAATGGAAGGAGATAATCTGTGAATTTTAGATTTTAAATCAATCCTCAAATATTCTTGTCCTACAAAATAACTTTGAATTGCCTCTGACAAATGACAAATTTTATATAAACCAATTAAACCTTTAATCTCTCGAATACCCAAGTCTCTAGCTATTTCTCTACCAGTTTTAGGTCTAGTTAAAACTCCTAAAATTTCTTTTTCACTTATTTTACTTCCACCATCAGAAGTAAAATAAAAATTACAAGTAAATGTACTTACAGTTTTCAAAAGAATAATTTTTCTTTTTAATAAATCTTTTTCTATTTCATTTGCAGTATTTTCTAATCCCCCGTCATTCCCATTAATATTTAAAGGATTCACACCCATCTGCGCTAATCCAACATAAATTCCTGCTAAAGAACTTTCGGAATCTGGAGTATCCCAACCATGGCCGGTTGCTTCTTTAACTTCAGTCGCATATGGAAAACCACCATTATTATTTTGAAGTTTAGCTAATTCTTTTTTGTAATACTCTGCTGATGCCAAATCGCCATTAGTTTCATAAGCGATAACCATCTGCGCGGTCCATTCAGCAGTCACCATATCTTTAGTTCCAGATTCTTGGCTATTATCAAAATCAAATCCAGTTACAGAAATTCCATTATAATCTACAGTTACTTTCGCATTTTCTTGCACTGATTTTAATAACCTAACTCTATTAATCCCAGTATTTACATTTTTTACCGCTGCACCTAAAGCCTGAATATCCGTTGCAAAAACTGGATCATTTTCTCCTCTTAAATAGTAACCTTTTGCTTTATCCTAAACTTTTGTATATAACCAGTTAGCTACATTTTGTCTCGCTTGCATATACTTACTACTACTGGTTTTACCAGATAAATAATCAAATAAAACAAAACTATCTAAGTTATGCTCGCTCGATTTCCAGCTAAAAGGTTGTCCTGAAGCATCCAAGCCTCCAAAAATTCCGCCATTAGAATCTTGATATTCCAAAATACTATCTGCTATTTTTTCTATTGTAGATAAATATCTATCTGTATTAAACTTTTCATCAAACCAAGCCATGGCAATTGCAATCCAAGCATTAGCGCCAATTTCTATTTTATATTCTTTAGGTTCACCACTAACTACATCATAAGCAGTATAAAATAAACCAGAATCAACATTTGTAAATTTATCTAACAACGCCTGAGCTTTTTCTTTTTGTCCATTATTAATAAAATAAATAGCCACTAAAGCTTGGTCATAAGTAAATGCATACTCACCAACTTGACTATCCCCCGGATGACTTGCATAAAAACCAGAATCACCAATCGTGCTATCTATAAAATTATCCAAGCTTGAAGTTACTGTCTCAGATTTTTTATCTTCCTTTACAACAACTTGCGAAACTGGTTTTAATATCTGTTGATTAGAAAAATTAATATTGGTAACTTTGACATCTACCCCTAAAGTATTCAACGGCTGATTAAATGCACTTTCTCCCCAATGCACAACAGCTCTTTTAATATTAGTTAAATCTGCACCGCTAAATTCACTTAACGCAATATTTAACGTTTGCGCACCTTGCTTTAAAGTATAAATTTGACTAACGCCGACTTCGCTATTTTCATCAGTATACGCATCTACTAATTGAAACTTTACTTGCGCACCATCTGAAGCAGCATACAAATTAATACTCATATAATCACTACTAGTTACATCTATTCCACCTAAATCCATAGCAGTTGCCGCCCAGCTTTCGCCTGTAAAAGTTTGAATTTGTGCAGCTGCACTTACAACAAATGGATTATATCTTTTTAAAAGCTTAGAAATTCCTGCTAAAGAAATTTTATTTAAATTTGTTTTAATCACTAATGGAATATCAAACGGATTAAATTTATTCATCGCAAAAATAACATAACAAGTACCCGATAAAGAATTATCTGAACCAGAAGTTGGGAATCCATGTCCAGTTTCAGAATTTTTTAAAGATGCATATGGAAACCCTCCGTTAGCACTTTGCATTTTTGCCATTTCTTGTAAATAGTAATCTGCTAAATCTTGGTTGCCAGTTACTTGGTAAGTAACAATTGCTTCCCCTGTCCATTCTGGCGTAACCATATCTTCAGTTCCCGTCTCTGCACTATCATCAAAATCAAAACCGCTAACTTCATTACCATGATAATTTATAGTTACTTTTCCTTTTAACATCGCTTTTAAAAGAAGATTTTTATCTATTTCTTTTGGCAGAACTGGATTTGCAATCGCCCAAGTATGTACATCTGTAGCAAAAGTAGGATCAAAATCTCCTCGATATAAATAACCTTCATTTTTATCATACGCAGAATTAACTAACCAATCAGAAATTTTATTTCTAGCAGTTAAATATTTTTCTTCTTTAGTCTTTTTAAATAAATAATCAAAAACTAATAAACAATCAATATTATGTTCTGTCGAAGCCCAGAATACTGGAACATTTCCATAACCCATTCCTCCAGAGATGACACCGCTTTCTTTTTGGTATAAAAGAATACCGTCGGCAGTTGCTCTAATAATACTCGCATATCTATCAGTGTTATATTTTTCATCATACCAAATAAAAGCCATTACCACCCAAGCATTAGAACCAATATATGCTCTATCTTCTGTAATTTCACCTGTATCTGCATCATAAGCATCGTAAATAAGCCCATCTTTTTTAGCAATTACATCACTTGCTAAAACATCCAATAAATCTCTAGCCTTATCTTGCTCTCCCTTAACCATAAAAGTTAAAGCAACCAATGCATCATCATAAACATAAGAAGTAGATGCATCCGGATGACTTTTATAAAGCCCTATCGCACCTTTAGTGCTATCAATAAATTCTAAAGCTTTCTGCTCGTTTACTTTTAAATTACTATTTACATCATTTGCCTCATTTTCCGACTCAACATTTATCTCTTTTTCACTATTAAGTAGTCCAATTATTCTTCTAAAATTAAAACTTACCGCATTAAAAAACCCAACAACTCTCTTTGCACTTGTTGAAAAATCCATATTATTCAAAAATCTTCTTGAAGATGGCACAACATCAGCAAACATCATTTTTTCTATACTTTCATTCGAATCATATCCATTTAAAACACTATTAAACGCACTATCACCCCAATGGAGAACAACTCTTCTGACTTTGGTTAAATCAACACCTTTAAATTGGTTAACAGGAATATCAATAATCTGAATGCCTTTTCTTAAAGTAAATGCTCCAGTAACACCAACCTCTTTATTTTCATCAGTAACAGCATCAACTAACTGTAATCTTACTTTTTGTCCTTCAAATTCAGAATAAATTTTAATACTAACATATTTTTGTTTACTAATATCTACTGGGGTTTGATAATTTACTGCTGTCGCCGCCCATCCCTTACCTACATATACTTTTGGAGCATTATAAAAATTTTCTCTATCTGTAATATCCAAAAACGCATTTACATTTTCATCATCAATAATTTTGTTTGATAGTTTTACTAAATCATTCAAATCTGGACCAATAAGCGGAGCTTTTACATCTTTATCTTCTATTACATAAATCAATCCTGAAAAAGCTGTTACAGCCATTGCCGCTAATCCAAGATTTTTCAACATATGAAATTTAGAAATATCAGAAACATACTGCTGGTTAATATTTTCCTTTTGCTCTTTATTCCAAATTCTTATTAATCTTTTTTGTTTTTTAGTTAATACTGCTTGAATAATTTTTTGTTCTTTTTCACTAAAGAACCATTTAATAGTCAATATGGTTTGTGCATCATCTAAACTTTTAATCCAAGTTAAAACATCAGATTTAGACAATTTACCGCCTATCTCAATCGCAGGAAATAAATATTTCATCGCTTGTTTGAATGTTGTCGCAAAAAGAGCATCTTCCCTTGGATTAGTTTTAACTAACTGCGGCCTATTGAATTTATTGCGGTCATCCATCCATACTTTGTATATTTCATCGCTTGTTGTACTTACTCCTCCCACCATAGCACCTGCATTACTATTTTTTCCACCATCCGAGTTATTCAAATAATCAACAATCTGCTCCATATGACCATAGCCGACTAAAATCACTACGTCGTGTAAATTTGCATCTGTTGCCTTATCAATTGACTTTTGTGCCATATAATTCGATCTACCCAAAACAATAGATTTAAGCGCATCTTTAATATACGCATTTATTAAATAATCTGGGGCATTAAGCATTTTACTTTCACCCATAAAATCTATTAATTCAAAATTTGTTCTTTTTATCTTGCTGACAAACCAAGTAATAATACAAAAAATTGTTAAAACAGGAACAAAAATAAAACTTAAATATTTAATAACTTTTAAATATAAAGGATCAACTAATATATGATCGTTAAACTCCTCTCCATAAGATACTCTGTAATTACCTTTAAAATTTTGTTCATAAAGAATCGCAACTTGTTTTTCTTCTAAATATTGAACTAAGTCATTAACTTTAGAAACATTTAAAGGTAGGAATCCTGTCCCATGAGCAATACCTAAAACATGATAATTAACACCGTTTTTACTAACCTTTACACTTTCTATACCAAATTTATTACCAATTTCAGAAGAATCACCATTACCAATGCTATAAGCAATCTTTTTCCATACCTGCTGAGCAAATAGCTGAAATTTATTTTCATCATAATTTAATTCTTTTGATAATAATTTGAAGGTTTTTAAGAAATAAAACAATTCTTGTAAATCTTTGGCAATAGTAAACAGATAATGAATTTTTTTATTATTAAAATTATATTCTTGAGA
>CAYQXW010000112.1:0-6197 GCA_964421615.1 uncultured Planctomycetales bacterium | reverse complement strand
GTATTATCAATATTGCTTTCATTAATATTACATTTCCATTCTGCATCTTTAGGTGCATCCGGCCAGAAAATCGGAGATTTAGCTACAATTTCTTTACCTTTTCTCTGCACAGCTTTAACATTTTTTAGATATTCTTCTTTTTCCTGATGATCTTTAACATCCTTAAAATATTTTCCAAACCATTGTTCTTGTTTTTCACGTAACGAAACTCCGTTAGTGATAGCAAATAATCTTTTAGCATCCATCTTATCACGGAACAATTGACATAAACCTTCACCACAACCTTTATCATCGCCTCTTAAATAATCCAACATCTGCCCTGGACTCACTGCTACAACATATTGTGAATGTCTAATAAATGCAGCCATAAAATTGATAAAATCCTGACCATAATATGCAGTGTTTGGATCAATAAACCAGCCATAATCTTGTGACGGCAACCCTAAATTATTCAATAAATCAATACCATCGATAACTCTTGGAATTTTAAATTGATAATCCTGTCCATTGTTATGCACCCAACCAATAGTTGTTGTTCTTTTAAAATGATTATCATCTCTTCTATATAAAGAATTATTAGAATTCAACAACGCCATTAATGGCGCGCTCATCCAGTCATTACCGATAACAATATCTGGATAAATATTCATCGCTTTCAACGCTTCTAAAGTTCCATAAGCTAAGAAAATAGATCTTAACATCTCATGTTCTTTAGTAGCTTGCCCATAAAGCTCATCGCCAAAAACATGATTATAAAGTACTAAATTTGTTACTCTTTTGATAATAGTTTTACCTAAACCAGCTTTAACCATTCCATGTCTGCCAACGTAAACATCTAAAACTTTTCCTGGGAATTCAATATTAAAATCTCGAATATTATCTTCTTTAACCGCAACTTTTTTACCTTTTTTCTCAATAACTTCATAACCAACAGTCACAATAATAACTTTTAAACCCGATCTTGCTAATTCCTGAGCTAACTCACCTACAACGTTAGACATCCCACCCGCTTTAGAAATTGGTGTTGCTTCCGGAGAACTAAAAACAATAACCCCAATTTCAAACCAACGTAAAACTTTCTGCGCTACTTTTTTAACTTTAGCATCATCTGTACTATGAATTGTATAGTTTAATAATGCGCGAATATTTTCTTTTTTATCCTGATTAAAAATCAAGATTTCGTGAGTTAATAGAGTTAAATCTCCAACAACTAACTGCCTTGAATCATCTTTAATATCTACAACTTTTGCTAATGTGGAGAAAACTTTCAAAAATTCTCTGCGTTTATTCATTAATACTGCATCTTTTAAAGAAGTATAAGCATAATTAACACTTGTTCTTGTCTCTTGAGACTGGTCGTTATAACGCGCCAACGCATCACGTAACGCTAACTCTTCTGGAGTATGTTTCACCCCACCATCATTTCCTACTCCACTAAACTTTATAACTGCAACGCCATTTCCTTTAATTTTAACTTTTAAATTCATAGCTCTTAATTCATTACCAGCAAAATATTCTGATCTTTTGTTTTCTACATCTTTTAAAACATATAATTTTTTACGTGAATCAGCGATTTTAAAAGCATCCCATAAATTAGCCAAATCAACTTCCGCTGTAATTTTATCAGCTCTAAGATTTGCTAATAAAACAAATGCTTCTTTACCATCATATCTAGCAATACCGAAAACATTATCCGAACCAGTATTTAATATATAATTATTACCTAAATATAAAACCGGATTCTCTACAAAAAACTTCAAAACTCGATTATAAAATTCTTGAACAGTTTCTTTATGAAGATTTTCGAAATAAAGCTGGGATAAATATCTTTGGCTATCTGCCTCTTGATAATCATGTTTAGTAAAATTATCTATACGCACACGATGAACTTCACCCTCTTCTTGTCTATTGTAAAAAATCATTGGGCCATTCAAACAAAATAACCAAATCCATACCGCAATTTTTAATTTTTCTGGACCAAAACTCTGCCATAAATCCATAATTCTGAATAAATCATGTGTTTCCAAATAAGTAGCAACTTGTGCACCTTGAGGTAAATCTGATAAAATCCAGCGAAAGTGTGTATTTAAAGTCTGTGCATTACCTTTTAACTCACCGAAACTTGGAATCATCGCCATTTGCAAATCTTCTCGAGTTCCGGAATCCATTGCAATAACACCGGATTTCAAAACTTGAATATATCGATTATAATTTTCTCCTACGAAAACAAATTCAGGATATTTTTTAGAAATATCTGAAACTAAATATGTCAAGAATGGATTAGCTTGATCAGCATCCCATGCGTTAACAATCTTAAACCCGCCTCTTTCATTTCTCTGCCAAGAAGTTAACTGCCCAAATAATTTTTGTTTACTATTCAACTCTTCATCTACCGGCAACATTGAACCAAAATTATGCGCAACATCAATACGCACACCAGAAACTCCCATCTGCGCAAAACGGTTTAATAACTTTGCCAATGCTTCAATAACTCTTGGATCTCTATAATTCAACATCACAGAATCATGCCATTCAACTGGCAACAGATTCTCATGATTTATTTCACCATCAGTTGCTAAACGTCTAATGACCTTACCTAAATATCTAGCTTTAACTATCGCCCACTCCGGTAAATCTTTGAAATTCTGATTAACGTGAGGAATTAAATCCACCATAATTCCAATACCGTATTCTTCTTTAGCAATTCTAACTACTTCCTGAAACTTTCTTTCCCTCTCTACTGCGGTTAAAATTTCTTTACCACATAATTCCTGACTAATACTAAAACTCAATGGAGAAAATATAGATGCATCTGGCCCCTGCTGCCCAATGATATTTTCCGGTTTATCCAACTGATAAACGCCCATCAAATAAATATATTTAAATCCTTTTTCTTTTAATTTAGGAAGAATATCTAAAACTGTCTGGAATGTACCTGGAATTGCACGTCCAGTTTCATCACGACGAATATTGCCTTGTTCATCATAAACCCCAAAATATGCCGGCCACATCTGATAAATCATTTTGCCTTTCATATTTGGCTGTACAATTATCTGCTGGTTAACTTCGTATAAATCTCGATATTCCCATTCAGCACTATCACTTATTTGAATTTGTAATGAGGTATGAACAATCCCCTTTACTGCTTTCATCGTTGCAACAGTTGCAGGCAAACTTAACAAAACAGAATTATCAGAATTAGCTGTAACTTTATAATTACGGTAACTTAATTTATTAGAATAATTAGTACTAATTGCTAAACGCGCTTTAAAATTAGCTAAAGCTTGTGCATTTTTCTTAGGATTAAAACCTACTTTAATGACTAGATTTACAAACTTAATCTTCTCTCCCAACTTTGCTATCTTAATATTGTAAGCATGTGGAAATTCAATTGGACGCGCGGAATTTAAATGGTTCATCCATTCTTGTGCAAAAAGCTGTACTTCATAATTATTGTGCCCTAAACAAGCGTTCAATAATTTTTTCGCTTCATTATGTAACTCTGGTCTATATAATAATTTTTCTAATTTCGCTAAAGCTTTTTTCTGTTCTTGATAATCGCTAGAATTTAATGAATAAATAATCTGATAAATATCAGGATGTTGTTGATAGAAACTTAAATCTTGGACAATTCCACTAATTTCTTCTTTATCAGTAATAGAATCAATTCTTAACCCGTTAGCAAAATAAGATTGGATTTTATAACTGTCAGTCAAATAATCTACAAAATAATCTGGAGCAATTCTGATTAGACGAGGATTTCTAATCCCATAAACTAGAACTATTTTATTATCTTCGAAATAAATCTGGTTAAAACTGTTGAGGATTTTAGCTTCGGTTTTAATTCTTGCGTTCGCAGAAATAAATTCTTTTAATGCTTCTTCACGGTCGACGTTAGATTCAAAAGGTAAATTGAATAATATCTTGGCATCTTTTTTATTCAAAATCTCCTGCCATAATTCCCAAATACCTTTAGCGCCGTCGCTATATACTTTAAAAGTATCAGCAAGAGACTCTCCATCACCTGCCACGGTAGGATTAAGAGCCTCTTGATTTACAGCTGATACTTTAATATTTTTAGCACTACCACCATCAATAGTAATCACAACTTCTCTGCTACGAGCTTCATCATACTCGTTTTCAGATAAAGATTTAATATTCGGATCAAAAATAATTGTTCTACCTTTTTTACCGTTAATTTTTACAAACCATTGCCCGTTAGACCTTTTATAAAATTGCGCGTTAAATTTATTTTCAGTTCTTTCAGAATCTAAATGTTCAAATACAGCTTTAACAACTCCAGGATTCTGTATTTTCCCTGAACGATAAATCGCTTCGATTATTTCACCCATCTTCACTAACTTACTACTACTAACAATGTCATAATAAGCACGTATAGAAACAGCATTTACTTTTTCATCCAAAACTATACCATTGGTATACATTTGTTTTAAACCATTAACCAACATATCTTCATGCTCAAGAAGATAATCTTTAATATTTACTTTAATATCCTTAATATTTCTCAAGAAAACAGTTTTATTTTTATTAATAGTTAACGTTAAATCAAAAATAGTACGCGTAGAATCATTCTGCGCTAAATTTACAACTCCAGGAGTTTCAGATTCTAAAATAACTGCACTTATAATTTCTTTTCCGCTTAACATTGCAGCAAATACTCGATGATGCCCATCATAAATAAAATATTTACCATTTTCGTGGAACAATACTACTGTATCATCACCCTCTTTATGGCTTTGAATAACTCTTATGGCTAACTCTTTTAAAGAAGTTAAGGATGCCTGAGTAGGAACAATGTGAGTATTATTTAAATAAAGCGCTACCGGTTCGCTTAAACATCCGATCTGCTTGATTTCTAATCCATATAAATGTTCAAAATTCTTAATTGCACCTTGAATATTTTGAGCATCAACTTTTCTGTTTTCTAAATCAACTGTCGCAAATCGATAAACACTTATACCCCCATCTTCTAATAAAATAGCCTTATATAGCGACAAAACTACTACTACTTCATCCTTAAATTCAGGTGAAGCCATAGCAAAGTCGTATAATTTCTCATCCAATAACAACGCAGGCTTTACAGAAGGATTGACTAAAATTGAATTAATAGAATCTTTAACTGCTTTCGGATAATTCTTAGCTTCATTCTCAATAAAACTAGAAATAGCATAAATCGTATCAGAAACCGGATTTAATTTTAAAGATTGCTCTATAATACTTCTTGAAACAGTACCTAAACCAACAGCATTCAAATTAACCAATTTATTATTCAACAACACTGAAATTTTTGAATTAATATTTCCTGCCTGTTCCAACAAAGATATTGCCTGCCAATACATATTCAAAGATGTATAAACTGTAGATAAATTATTAATAAGCATAACAGTATGATTTTCAGTTTTTTCAATACCCAAAAATAATCCGTAAATATTCAAAACTTCATGATCGGATAATTTCTCCCATCCGAAAGGTTCCAAAGTCTTATTTAACTGATAAGTTTTTAATTTGCTAAATAAATATTCTTCTTTTAAAACTAAAACATTCCCCTGAAATGTATAGTATTGGTTAACATTTATTTTTCTAAAATTCAAATTAGTAATATCTGCGATTAGGATACTATTTCTGTCTAGAATAATTACATTAAAAGTATGATTTGATGTATATGCACACTGAGTAGTTACTCCTAATTCTTTGAAAAGCACATAAGCTAATAAAGAGATCATACTGCAAGCATTCATATTTAGCTTTAACTCTTGTTTGAGTTGCATATCATCTAAAGAATTAATTTGAGCTAATACATTCTCAAAATCAGCTGGTGCTAATGCAGTTAAAATAAGCTTTTTCAAATCGTTAATATCTTCTTTATATGCTAAGTAACCTTTATTTAATAAAAGCTTTGCAATCTTTTTGCTTAGACTTTCCACTAAAAATTCTGCTACTTCAGAGTTAAATTCCATAGCATAATATAAATCACTATACTCTTTTAAAATTGCACAAATTTCTGTTTCAGGAAATTCTCGAGCAAATTCTTTTACTATGGCAGGGATATATAAGCTATTAAAGTGTAAAGATTCAAATGTTTTTGTTAATCTTGCTTCATATTGAGAATTTAAAGCAGGAATTTGAATAAAATTCTGTGAATTCAGATATAATTTAGTTTTCACCTAAACATCGTG
>CAYQXW010000111.1:0-6244 GCA_964421615.1 uncultured Planctomycetales bacterium | reverse complement strand
CTCGTTTCCATGGGGCAAGAGCGCCTTCATTGATCGATTTATCTTTTTCCGGAATAATTAAATCAAGGTCAAATTCTAATTTAATACCCAACCCATTACAAGCTGGACAAGCGCCATAAGGAGCATTAAAAGAAAAAAAACGTGGTTCTATTTCTGGAATATCTATTCCACATTTTGTACAAGCATATTCTTGACTAAAAACTAAATCTTTATTTTCATCAACTAAATTAACTAAAATTAATCCTTTTCCAAATTTTATTGCAGTCTCAACTGAATCAACTAATCTGCTTTTAATTGATGGTTTTACGATAAGCCTATCTACAACAACTTCGATATCATGAATTTTATATTTATCCAACTTTACATTAACAGGCAATTCAAAAATTTTACCATCGATTCGACATCTAGCAAAACCCGCTTTTTGCACCTGATCAGAAATATCTCGATATTCGCCTTTCTTTCCTTTTATTAAAGGAGCAAGTATCAATATAGATTTTCCTTCTGGTAAATTTAAAATTCTCTCTACGATTTCCTGCGCACTTTGTTTTTTAATAGGTAAACCGCATTTATAACAATTCACATTGCCTATACGTGCAAAAAGAAGTCGCAAATAATCATAAATCTCTGTCTGCGTGCCGACTGTCGAACGGGGATTACTTTGCGCATTTCTCTGTTCGATAGAAATTGCAGGAGACAATCCTTCAATATATTCAACATCCGGTTTCTGCAGCTGGTCTAAAAATTGTCGGGCATAACTAGATAAACTTTCTACATACCTACGCTGACCTTCCGCATAAATCGTATCAAAAGCAAGACTTGATTTGCCAGAACCTGATAACCCAGTAATAACAATCATCTGATTACGCGGCAATTTCAAATCGATATTTTTTAAGTTATGTTGATGCGCACCTTTTATTATTATAAATTCTTCCATATTTTTTAATTTCTTTATTATGTAATATGGGGACGATTCTATTTTTACAAATAGCTTCGTCCCCAATATTTATACTAAAAACTACTTCTTTTTCTTTTTTTTGCCACCTCTTTGCATCTTTGCACAAGAAACATCGCCTTGTTTATCTACGAAATAAAGATAACCTTCTTTTCTCTTTATCGCACATTTAGCGACTTTTTTTGGCTTACCACCTTTTTCACTACCTCTAGCCATTTTTGCACAAGACACATCACCCTGTTTATCAACGTAGTAAAGGAATCCTTTTTCTCTTTTGATGCCAACCTTTGCAATTTTTTCTGCCATATTATTCACCCCCTTTCAAACTACATTTTGTTTTTAAGTCCCAACTTGAACTGGACTTATTATCTGTTTTAATAAAGCTAATGCTGATAAAACAGCTAAAAAAGATGTTTTTGGATTTTCTGGATGAATCTGATTCTCAGTTGAAGTTCTAATTTTCGCCGCCTGAGATTCAATTTCTATTTCATGAATATTACGCAAAGCTTTTTTTGAAGCAATAATTTTAACACTAGTATTATTTAACCCTAAACCAGCTAAACTCAACACAGCCGCAACGTTTATATTCTGTGGGAAGTTAATAATTGCTTCGCTAGCACTACCTTCAAAAATAACTTTTTCTTCTTCTACAAAATTATCTAAATCTATTTTTCTGTCCTCTACATATTTAACACCTTTAAAAGCATTGGGAAACTTTCGCGTAATTAAAGTGACTTTATTGACTTGCGAAAAACTTGCAGCTTTTAAAGCATCTATTCCGCAAATTGCACCGCTAGGAACATATACTTTCACATTTTTTTTAAGAGCTAATTCTTCCAACTTAGAGATATTATTTGCAATTCCACCTACACTCAAAACCATAACATTTCTTTTTTGCTTTAAAGTCTCTAAAGCAATATCAAAACTTACTTTCGCGCTAGCACACTCAATAACTAAATTAACTTTTTTTATTAATGAATTCAAAGAATTAACACTTAACTTTTTATCTCTTCTAACACTCAACGACAATTTTTCAGATTTACTTTTATCTATATCATACAAAGCTGTAAGTAGAATTTTATTTTTAAAATCTTTAGAGATAGAATTTACTAAAGAAGTTCCTATTGCTCCACAGCCAACAATTCCAACTTTTAAAAATTTTTTCTTAAAAATCATAACTTTTTAATTATTATGTTATCAATTAATCTGGTTTTACCAATTTTTACAGCCACCGCAATCAAAGTATTTACTTTAACTTTATGTAAATTTTTAAGAGTATCTCCATCCACTATATTAACATAATCTATAGTCGATAAAGAAGCAGAATTTATTATTTTTTTCATCTGCGCTAAAATATACTTTGACTCTAAATTACCTGTTTTAATTAGATCTTTTGCCACATTTAAACTTTTATATAAAACTAAAGCTTGTTTTCTTTCTTCGTCATTAAGATATATATTGCGAGAACTCATAGCTAAACCATCTTTTTCCCTAATTATAGGCATAACTCTAACTTGTATAAAAAAATTTAAATCATCGACCATCTTTTTAATAATTAGAACCTGCTGCGCATCTTTCTGCCCAAAATAAGCTCTATTAGGTAAGCAAATATTGAATAATTTAGCAACTACAGTTACTACACCTTTAAAATGTCCTGGTCGAGAAATACCACACAAAGTATCTTGCAATTTATTTACTTCAATATATGTAAAAAAATCTCTAGGATACATTTCATTTGCAGAAGGATAAAAAATTACATCAACTCCATATTTTTGACAAATTAATAAATCATTTTTCTTTGGACGTGGATATTTACTAAGATCTTCGTTTTTTCCAAATTGAATAGGATTAACAAAAATACTTACAATAGTGTAATCATTTTCTTTTTTTGATTGCTTCACTAAACTCATATGCCCTTCATGCAAAGCACCCATAGTGGGTACAAAACCAATTGTTTTATTTTTGGTTTTTAACCCCTGCACAAACTCCTGCATTTTTTTTACACTTGTAATTACTTGCATTTTTTACTCTTATTCTTCTTTATTGTTTCTTTCTTACTAATCAGTTTTTTTATTTTAGTTATTACTTGTGGAGCGATTTCTTTTAAAGGTTTTAAAACAAACTCTCGCTCTAAAATTCTTGGATGCGGAATTGTTAACGCTTTTTCTTTTAAAACTAAATCTCCATAAGTAAGAATATCCAGATCTATTGTACGCGGCCCATTAACAACCGTACGTACTCTGCCTAAAGCATTTTCTATTTTTTGCAATTCAAGCAGTAATTGATATGGAGATAATTTAGTATTTAATTCCAAAACTGTATTAAAAAACAAAGGCTGAGATCTAGGCCCACCAACAGGAAGCGTCTCTAAGACGCTTGAAGTTTTTGTCACCTTAGTCCCAGCAATTGTTTTAATCTTACGAATTGCAGTATTAATATTGTTTTTCCTATCTCCTAAATTGGAACCAACTCCAATATAGCAAATCACCATATAGATTTTAGCCGATTAATTGCTTCCTGTATTCTTTCTTTTTTAACTGTTAAAGCAAACCTAATATATCCTTCTCCGAATTTACCAAAACCTATCCCAGGAGTAGCAACTAAATTAGCCTTATCTAGTAATTTTGCTGCAAATTCAATTGAAGATTTTTCTTTTTTAGGTAATTTCGCCCAAATGTAAAAAGTAGCTTTCGGTTTTTTAACCTGCCACCCTAAAGAATTCAATCCATCAACTAATACATCACGCCTATCTTGATACATCGCACACATCTTTTCAATATGACTATTATCGCTTTCTAAAGCAGTTACTCCAGCTAATTGCACTGCAGAAAAAATACCGGAATCGACATTAGATTTAACTTTTGCTAAACCTGCAACTAAACTTTTATTACCACAAGCCCAACCAACTCTCCAACCAGTCATATTATAAGTTTTAGATAAAGAATGGAATTCAATACAAATATCTTTAGCTCCAGGAAATTCTAACAAACTCTTAGGTTTATATCCATCATAAGACATTTCAGAATAAGCCAAATCAGAAATAATTATAAGTTTGTTTTTATTCGCAAAATTTATAACTTCTTTATAAAAATTATCATCACAAATTGCACCTGTTGGATTATTCGGATAATTAACATATAAAAGTTTTGCTTTCTTCAAAACTCTATCTGGAATTTTATTAAAATCAGGCAAAAAATTATTTTTTTCTTCTAACCCCATTAATTGGATTTTTCCGCCAGCTAAAATAGTTCCACCTTTATATGGAGGATAACACGGATCAGGCACTAAAGAATATTCTCCTGGATTCAAAAATGCCAGAGGAAAATGCGCAATACCTTCTTTTGATCCAATCAACGGTAAGATTTCCGCATCAACTTCCAAATCTACATTAAAACGTCTTTTGTACCATTTTTCTATAGATTGCCTTAAAACAGGCATCCCTTGATCCAATGCATATTTATGATTTGCAGGATCTTTACTAGATTTGTATAATGATTCAATAATAAAATCTGGTGTTGGCTGATCTGGATCACCTACCCCTAAATCAATAATATCTCGACCTTCGCTTCTAGCCTTTCTTTTAGCCTTATCAATTTGTAAAAACAGATAAGGTGGAAGTTTTTGCATATTTTTTGAAATTTCAAATTCCATTTCTAATATCTCCTTAAAATTTTAATTTTTAGCCATAGCCTTAACAACATCAACAGTTAAATCAACTGCAGATTTAGCATCTTGAATATTAAAAACCCCACATGAAGAATGAATATAACGCGTTGGAATACTTAAAACTCCCGTAGGAACGCCTTCTCGATTCATATAAATCATCGCACCATCTGTCATTCCACCTTCAATTACATCCATCTGATACTTAATTTTACTTTTTACTGCTGTATCTACAAAAAGATTCTTAATTTTTTCACTAACAATTATTCCACGTCCAGAGGCTTCAATAACTGTAATTGCAACACCATCTCCTAATTTTAAAGAAGATTCGGTTTCTTTAATTCCAGGAGTGTCACCAGCCACAGTAGTATCAATTGCAATTGCAAAATCCGGATCAATTTTAAAAGAAGCAGTTCTTGCACCTTTCAAACCAACTTCTTCTTGCACAGTAGCAACTGCAAAAACCTGTGCATCAGTTTTAAGTTTTTCCATAATTTTAATTAACGCATAACAACCAATACGGTTATCAATGGCTTTACCATAATACAAATCACCATTTAATACTCCAGATTCACTATCAAAAATTACTGAATCTGCAATCTGAACTTTTTTTAAAGCTTCTTCTTTAGTTTTACAACCTATATCAATAAACATATCTTCATATTTAACTGGGTGCTTTCTTTCATCGTCTCTCTGCAAATGCGGAGGTTTTGCTCCAATAATTCCGCGGATATCTCCATTTTTAGCTTTAATAATTACTTTTTGCCCAAGTAAAATACGATCATCAATCCCGCCAACTTTAATAAAATTTAAATAACCGTCTTTAGTAATATATTTAACTAAAAGTCCAATTTCATCCATATGAGCAGCTAACATAATCTTTTTTTTGCCTCGTCCTTTTCTTGCAATTACATTGCCAAACTTATCTATTTCCACTACATCACAAACTTTTTTTAGTTCTGAATACATAATTTTAGTAATTTCATGTTCATATCCAGAAACTCCTGCTGCATCTAAAATTTTCTTTAATAAAGAATCCATCTTGATAACTCCTTAATTTTTTTATGCCTCCCCGCTTTCGCGGGGATGACAGCTACAAATTACTTATTTCTAATTGCTGTCATTTAAATAAGACATCCTGCATTGTATAAAGACCTGCGGGTTTGTCTGCAATCCATTTAGCTGCTTTTAAAGCACCCACAACAAATAAATCTCTAGAATGCGCTTGATGTTTTACTTCAATTCTTTCTGAATTACCGCAAAAAATAACCGTATGATCTCCAAAAATATCTCCTAATCTAATTGCGTGAGTCGGAACATCTCGACCAGTGGCATCCTTAATTACTTGTACCATTTTTTTTGCTGTTCCCGAAGGAGCATCTTTTTTTGTTTTATGGTGTGCTTCCACCAATTCAACACCATAATCTGGTCCTAATTTTTTCGCTAACTCTCCTAAAACTTGGAATAATACATTCACCCCAATAGACATATTCGGAGAATAAACTACTGGCACAAGTTTTGAAACTTCTTTAACTTTTTCAACTTGTGCTTCAGATAACCCAGTAGTACCTAAAACTAAAGCCTTTTTATATTTTTCAACATAATCTAAATTATTATCTGCAGCTTCAG
>CAYQXW010000110.1:0-6248 GCA_964421615.1 uncultured Planctomycetales bacterium | reverse complement strand
TTTAATAATGTCTACTAGAAAACTTGAAAAGACTGGATTTGCAGTGAGACCAATTAATGATGTTTTAAAAGAATGTGTTGAGAATTATTATAACTATGAGTTTGGGGGTAAATAATGGCTAAGATTTTGGTAACAGGTGGTGCTGGTTTTATTGGAAGTGAGTTTGTTAGGCAAGCAGTAACGCGAGGCGAAAAAGTTATAGTTGTTGATAAACTGACTTATGCTGGTGATTTGAATAGATTGAAAGATTTAAAAAGAAAATTTAAGTTTTACAAAGTAGATATTTGTAATAATCGTAAAATTAATGCAATATTCAAAAAAGAAAAACCTGATTTTGTTGTACATTTTGCAGCAGAGAGTCATGTTGATCGCAGTATTACTGGTCCAACAGTTTTTATGGACACTAATATTAAAGGGACACAATTTGTTCTAGATGCTGCTGTAAAATTTAAAATTAAAAAATTTGTGCATATTTCTACTGATGAAGTTTATGGAGAGATAGAACAAGGTAAATTTACGGAAGAATCCATTATTTGTCCTAATTCTCCTTATTCTGTAAGTAAAGCTGCGGCAGATATGTTAGCAAGGGCTTATATGCGTACTTATGGTTTACCTGTTGTAGTGGTTAGGCCAAGTAATAATTATGGTCCATGGCAGTTTCCAGAAAAATTAATTCCGGTAGTTATTGGGAAAGCAAGAAAAAATCAAAATATTCCAGTGTATGGAAAAGGCTTAAATATCAGGGAATGGCTTTTTGTCAGTGATTGTGCTCAAGCGGTTTTGACTGTTTTAGATAAAGCAAAGCCTGGAGAGATTTATAATATCGGAAGTGGGCAAGAGCAGACTAATATTGATACCGTAAAATCTATTCTTAGGATTATGGGAAAATCTTTGGATTTGATTGAATTTGTTAAAGATAGGCTTGGGCATGATTTTAGGTATTGCTTAGATACTTCAAAAATAGAAAAGGATTTAGGTTGGAAAGCTCAAATAAATTTCAAAGAAGGTATAAAAACTACTGTAGAGTGGTATTTAAAAAATTATTTTAAAAAATAATTGCAGAAAAAATTGCTTTATTAATATAACTTATGGAGGCCAAATGGCGGAAAGAATTCCATTATCTGTAGTGATTATTGCTAAAAATGAAGAAGCAGCTATTGAAGAAGGTTTAATTAGTGTTTCTAGTTGGGCTGATGAAGTTATTGTTATTGATGATTGTAGTACAGATAAAACTGTTGAAATAAGTAAAAAATATGGAAAAGTTTTTACAAAAAAGATGGAAAATGAAGGTAAGCATCGTAATTGGGCTTATGCTCAGGCAAAAAATGTTTGGGTAATGAGTTTAGATGCGGATGAACAAGTAACTGATGATTTAAAGAAAGAGATAGCTGAAAATATAAAAAATACTAAACATGTAGCTTTTGATATGCCATTAAGAAATTATATTGCGGGTTATTGGGTTAGATATGGTGGATGGTACCCTGCATCAAAAGTAAGATTATTTAGGAAAGATAAATTTAAGTATGAAGAAGTAGAAGTTCATCCGAGAGTTTTTTGCGAAGGCACTTGCGGTCATTTGAAATCTGATTTAATTCATAAAGGATATCCAGATATTGAACATTTAGTGGGCAGCATGAATCGTCAGACGACTTTAGAAGCAAAGAAATGGATCAATACAAATCGTAAAATGTCTTTAGGGCATATTATTTGGAGAATTGTTGATAGATTTTTCAGAAGATTTTTAGGCAAAAAAGCTTGGAAAGATGGAATGTATGGTTTTTTAATTGCTTTTTTAGATTCTTTATACCAATATTTTAGTTATATTAAATACCGGGAAATGATTAGAATCAAGAAAGAAAGTAAAAAGTGAAAAAAATAGTTTTTTTAGACAGAGATGGTGTAATTAACGAATATCCTGGTGATTATAATTATGTTACTTCACTAGATGGATTTAAGATTTTACCTGGGGTAAAAGAATCTTTGGGATTACTTTTTGATGCAGGATTTGAACTTTTTGTTGTATCCAACCAGGCAGGTGTTGCTAAGGGACTATATTCTTATGAAACTTTACATTCTATGAATGAGGCTTTACATAAATATTTAGGAGAAAAAATTAAGTTTACGGGTATTTATTATTGTACGCATTTACCTCAAGAAAATTGTGACTGCAGAAAACCTAAAACTGGGTCGATAAAGAAAGCAGAAGATCTTGTAATAAAAAAATATGGTGCTTGGGATAAAGATAATAGTTTTTTTATCGGGGATTCAATGATTGATATTGAAACTGCTAAAGCGAGTGGTATAAAAAGTATTCTAGTTTTTTCAGGTAGAGAAAAAGCTAATAATAAAAATAACTGGAATGTTAATCCTGATTTTACTGCAGCCAATTTATTGGAAGCGGTAAAACAACATATTCTTAAAAATGAAAAATAAATTAATAAGTTTTTTTAATAAAGTTTTAGTTTTAACATTTTGGTTTATTTTAACTTTTTTATTGTTTCAAGATTTCAAAACTGATATTGTTACTGTAATTTTTAGTGTTTCAACTTTTCTGTTGTATACGCATGTTCTTTATGCTGGATATTTTGTGATTAGTAAAGAAGGTATTAAAGATATTTTTCTTTTTTTACTAGCTTGTATAATTTATTTAAGTTTAATTTTTATTGTTAAAAGTGTAGATGATCCGTTTCTATGGTTTGTTTTTTTAGGGGTTTTATTTGTTGTTGCGATATTTTTTCATTTAAGTTATAAAAATAAAACAAAACAAATTTATTTGAAAGAATTTTGTAATTTTAAAATATATATTGAAAGCCTTGGGATTTTATCAAGTTTATTTGTTACTGGAAATTATGCTTTTTTTTCAGGGCATCAGCTTTTTTTATCAATTTTAACTTTAATAGGAGTAATAAAGCTAAATATTACTATTTTTTTAAAGAAAAGCTTATATAAAGTTGAGTATCCTAATTATGAATTAGTTGAGCAGCCGTTAGTTACGATAGTTATCATTGCTTATAATGAAGAAAAATATATTGAAAAAACGTTGGAATCTATAAAACAGCAGGACTACAAGAAATTTGAAGTTTATGTCGTTGATGACCATAGTGTAGATAAGACTGTAGAGATTGCAAAAAAATTTGAAACACAAATACCTATAAAAGTGGTACAAAAAGAAAAAAGGGGTATTTCTCGATCAAGAAATTTTGGTGCGGATTTTGCAAAAGGGGAGTTAATTTTATTTTTAGATGCTGATTCTATATTGCCAAAAGATTTTATTTCTAAATCTATTGAAGATTTTAAAAAGCAAAATTTATCGGCAGCTTTTTTTGATTTTAATGCTATTACTGAAAATACCGTAGATAAAATCATAGTTGCATATTATAAAATCTGGCTTAAGCTTGTCCAATTTTTTAATCCGCGAGGAATAGGTTTTTGTTTGCTAGTCAGAGCAGATTTGCATAAAGAAATTTTGTTTGATGAGACTATTATAATGTCGGAAGATTTTGATTATATTAAGCGTTTTTCTAATGTTGGAAAGTTTAGAATCATTAATAAAACTGCGCCGGATGTTTCCTGGAGGCGATTCCATAATGAAAATAGGTTTATTTTAATTCTAAAATATCTTATTTTTGAAGCTTATCGTCAAAATATAGGTGAAATTAGAAAGAAATTTTTGAGTTATGAGTTTGGTAAATATCATAAAACTTCCAAGTAATATTATTTTTCTTAATTAAAATTTACAATCTAAAATTAAATGTTATTCTGTAAAATTGTATTAAACTTACCTGTTGATGGGCCATTTGACTATTCTATTGGTGATGAATTTGCTTTAAACGCTAGGTTAGGACAAAGAGTTCAAGTTAACTTCCGCAATAAAAAAGAAGTAGGAATTATAGTAGGAATATCTAAAACCACAACTATTGATAATGTGAAACCTATTATTAATTTAATTGATTTAATACCGGTTATTGATAAGAATTTTTTTGAATTGGCGAAATGGATATCAGAATATTATTGCTGCACTTTAGGGGAAGCAATTTTTTTAATTTTGCCTCAAGCTTTAAGAAGAGGTAAAAAAATACAACTCAATAAAAGTTTAATAGAAAAAAAAGAATTAAATGCTACAAAAAATTATTTAGTTTATGATGAAAACAGTACTTCTCGTTGGAAATTTTATTTTGAACAGATAAAAAAAACTGTTACAAATAATCAGTCTGTTATAGTTTTATTTTCAGATAAAGATAAGTTGGAAAAGTTTTCTAAATTGTTAAAAAGCAGTGAAATTAAAAATTTTAAATTCTTATTGCGAAGTCAAAAAGATGAATTGGCTGAATGGGTAGAGATTAAAAATAATTCAGTTAAAATAGTAATTGGTACGCGATCAAATGTTTTTTCACCTTTGTTAAATTTAGGCTTAATTATAGTTGATGAAGAATGTGAATATGGTTTTAAACAAGATCAAAGCCCACATTATCATGCTCGGGAAGTTGCTTTTAAAAGGGCAAAAATTCAGAATTCTAATTTAATATTTTGTTCAAGAACCCCATCTCTTGAGGCTTTAAAAATAAGTAAAGATAGTGATTTTGAAATAGTAAGATTTCCAAATAAGACTAATGAATTAGCTATAAAAATAGTTGATATGAAGAACTTGCCTGAAACTGATAAAAAATCGCGTGTTATTTTATCAGATTATTTGCAAGATAGTATTTTAAAATCTTTAGTTTCTAAAGAAAAAATACTACTTTTTTATAATAAAAAAGGTTTTGCTACGGTTAACATTTGCAGTAATTGTTCTAAAAGCTTAAAATGCCCCAGGTGTAATGTTAATCTTGTTTTTCACAATAAGACAAATTCTCTTGTATGTCATTTTTGCAATTATACTCAACCTATTCCACAAAAATGTCCTTTTTGCAGTATAGGGAATATTAATTTTCTAGGTGCAGGTACAGAAAAGGTTGAAAGTGAAATAAAAAAAGTTTTCCCACAGGCAAGAATTCAAATATTGGAGAAATCACAAAACATTGATAATGCAGATATTGTTATTTCTACTGAAACAGTTTTAAGATATGTTATCGATAAATTTGATTTAGTTGCTGTTTTAGGAATAGATAGTCTTTTAAATTATGTTGATTTTAGGGCTTGCGAAAGAACTTTTCAATTATTAGTAGGGCTAATTTCATTAAGCAGGAATAAAGTTATAATACAGAGTAGTTTAACAAATCATTATGTAATGAATGCCATAGTGAATAGTAATTCAGATCTTTTTTATGATGAAGAGTTAAATCAAAGAAAAGAGTTAGATTTCCCTCCATTTTATAAGTTTATTATGATAAAATTAAGATGTAAAGTTGAAGATAAGGTGCAAAAAGAAAGCTTAAGACTTTTTGAAATATTGTCGAAAAATAACTTATTAACAGATAGTATTTTATCTTATAATGTGGGTTATCCGGCAAAGCTACGAGGTAATTTTTACTGGAATATTATGTTAAAAACAAAAGATGTTGCTAAAATTAATTCTATAATTAAACCTGAAATAAGGAATTTTAATCGTTCAGGTATAATTGTAACTGTGGATGTGGATCCGATATAAAATGAAAATAATTTTTTTAGGCAGTTCTCATTATAGCGAAAAATCTTTAAAAGCATTGATTGATAATGGCCACAATGTTGTTTTAGTGGTTACTCAACCTGATAAAAAGCAAGGTCGGGGAATGCTTGTTGATACAACTCCAATCAAGAAGTTAGCTTTAGAATTGGGAATCGAAGTTTATCAACCCGAGGATGTGAATTCAGAAGATTCTGTTAAGTTTTTAAGATCTTTTGAAGCAGATATATTTGTTGTTATTGCTTATGGACAATTTCTTTCTAGTGAGTTACTAAACATCCCTAAAATTTTCCCTATCAATATTCATGCTTCTTTACTGCCTAAGTATAGAGGAGCTGCTCCGATTAATTTTGCCATAATTAAAGGGGATAAATTTACGGGGAATACTTTAATGAAAATGTCTGAGAAAATGGATGCTGGTCCAATTATTTTTCAGACTACTCTGGAAATATTAAAGCATGAGAATGCTCATGACTTAGAAATTAGAATGGCGGAAGATGCAGCCGGTTTGCTAGTTGATGGAATAGAAAAAATAAAAAATAATAATTACCAATTAATTGAGCAAGATAAGTCTCAAGTTACTTATGCATCAAAGCTTAAAAAAGAAATAGGTTTGATTGATTGGCAAAGATCTGCTTTTGAAATT
>CAYQXW010000109.1:0-6263 GCA_964421615.1 uncultured Planctomycetales bacterium | reverse complement strand
ATATCCGGTCGGCATCTACAGAATTTGGTTTAGAAACTTTGTATAATGAAAAATTATCTAAAATGGAGAAACGTGAATTTGAAGGCAGAATGGCTAAACATTTTGAAGAACGTTTTCAAATTCCTTTGTTTATAGGTTTAATTTTTTTATTACTGGAAATTTTTATTAACGATACAAAAAAATAATATGATAAAAATAATTCTATTAATGATTATTTTGTTTAATGTTGATTTGGTTTATGCTTTTGATAATGCTGGTGTTGTAAATAAAGGTAATAAGTATTATAAAGAACAAAAATATAAAGATGCCTTGAAATTATATGATCAAGCTTTAAGTTCAAATTCAGATTCTAGTGTTATTAATTTTAATTCAGGCGCTGCAGCTTTTAAAACAGGAGAGCTGGAAAAGGCAGTTAATTCTTTTGAAAAAGCTTTAGTTTCTCAAGATAAAATTTTGGAAACAAAAGCAAATTATAATTTAGCTAGTGCGAAGTATAAACTTGCACAATTAAGTAAAGAAAAAGATATTTCTTCTGCTGTTAATTTAATGCAGGAATCTTTGCATTATTTAAAAAGATCGATAGAGCTTGATTCTAAAGATATCGATGCTAAGATAAATTATGAAATTGTTAATAAAGAGTTAAAAGAATTAAAGGAAAAAGCAAAACAAAACGATAACCAGTGTAAACTTCCTAAAAAGGATAAGGAAAATAAGCAGGATAGTCAGAAACAAGATTCACAAACAGAAGAACAAAACTCTCAGGATTCTCAGCAACAGCAACAAGACCAGAAACAATCTCAACAGAAAGATTCCAAAGAACAAGAAAAAGAAGAATCTATGCAGCAGCAATCTGCACAAGAGAATCAGGCAAAAGAAGAAAGTAATAAAGATAAAACACAAGAAAAACAATCTGAACAAGCAAAAGAACAAGAAGATAAAGGCAAAGATGATAAAGAAATGACTAAGCAGCAGGCATATATGCTTTTAGATAATTTTAAACAAGAAGAAAATACTTTAGGGAAGTTGGATGATACAAAACAATCACAAGAATCAATTGTAGAAAAAGATTGGTAGAATGCGAATTGTAAAAAATATATTAATTATCTTATTTTTAGCTTTCCAGATTAGCATAAATTTTGTATATGCTAAGGATTTTAATTTTGAGACAACTGTTAATCGTAGTAGAGTTAGTTTAGGTTCTTCTGTGCAATTGTATCTTACTTTTAATGACACACAAAAAATTCCTGCTCCTGAACTAAAAATAAATGATGAGTTTCAGGCGCGTTATGTTGGGCCATCGACTAGAATGTCTGTTGTTAATGGAAAAGTTTCTAGTTCTATAACGCACGTTTACAATTTACTGCCTACTAAAACAGGTAATTTTAAAATAGGTCCATTTCAGTTTAGTTATAATGGTGATAATTATTCTTCTACTTCTATCCAGATTGAGGTTATTGATGCTCAGGCTGCACCAAAGGGGAATACTTCTATTACAAGTTCGAATAACGATTCAGTTGAAACAAAGAATTTAAGTGATCGTGTATTTGTAGTTTTAGAACCGAAAAAGAAAAATATATATATTAATGAAATAGTTCCTTTAACCATAAAACTTTATGTAAATAAAGTTGGGTTGAGGGATATTCAGTTTCCTGATATTTTTCATGAGGGATTTTCTTTAGCTGAGCTTGGAAAACCGAAACAATATCAGGATGTTTATAGTGGGGTAGAATATGAAGTTGTAGAATTTAATACAACTTTTTTTGCTTTAAAATCTGGAGATTTCAAGTTAGGTCCGGCTAAAGTGAAATGTAGTTTATTAGTTAAGAAACAACAAAATAGGCGTTCACAATCTGTTTTTGATGATGATTTTTTTGATTCTGGAGTTTTTGATGATTTTTTTGGAAGGTATGAAGCGTATCCTTTAGAATTAAAGTCTTTAGAGATTCCTGTTAGTGTTTTGCCTGTTCCTCAAGAGGGTAGGCCTGTAGATTTTAGTGGTGCAATTGGTGAATTTGATTTTGATGTTAGTATAAGCCCTAGTGAAGTAAAAGTAGGTGATCCAATAACATTAAAAGCAGTTATTAAGGGCGAAGGTAATTTTAGTACTGTGAAATTGCCTGCAATTACTGATGATAAGAATTTTAAAGTTTATGAAGCACAGTCAAAACAAGAGTTCCAGGAAAAAAGTTTTGAGCAGATTATTATGCCCTTAAATGATAAGATAGCAGAAATTCCAAGTTTAAGTTTTAATTTTTTTAATACTAAAACTGGGCAATATGAAGTTGTTAGTAAAGGACCGTTTGCTATAAAAGTTTTAAAGGCTGATAAGCAGGATCAAGTTAGAATAGTTGAACAAAAACAAGTTGTTGCTGTTTTACCGAAAGAAGAAAAATTAGGAAGAGATATAATTTTTATTAAAGATTACCAGAAAAATATAAGGAAAAAAGGTGAATTTTTATATAAAAATAGTATTTATTGGTTAATTTGGGGGATTACTTTTATTGTTTATGTTATTTTGTTTTCAATTGCGAGATGGTATAAAAAATTAAATAATGATGTTAAATATGCGCGTAAATTAAAAGCGCCTAAAAAAGCAAAGCAAAGATTAGTGAAAGCTAGGAAATTTATTGCAGAAAGTAAGAATAAGGAATTTTTTGATATTGTTTTTGAAACACTGCAAGAATATTTAGGTGATAAATTTCATCTTTCATCTAAAAGTTTGACAATAAGTATTATTAATGATGTTTTACAAGATAAAAAAGTTTCAGATAAGATTATTAAAGATATAAAAGATATTTTTGATGCTTGTGATATGGCTCGGTATGCTTCTTCTCAGGTTAATCCTGAATTCATGAAAGAAGTATTAAAGAAACTAGAGAATGTTGTGGAGTATTTTTAAAATGAAAAAGAAGACTATATTTATTGTTTTTATTCTAATGTTTTTTAGTTTTATAAAAGCATGGGCGCAGGTTTGTGATATAAAGTCCGCTAATAGCGTTTTTGCTAGCGCAAATGTTTTGTATAAAGAAAGCAAATATTTGGAAGCTATCAGTAAGTATGATGAAATTCTCAAGAGTGGTTTTGAAAGTTTTGAAATGTATTATAATTTAGGAAACTGTTTTTTTAAGAATGGGCAGCTAGGAAAAGCTTTGTTGAATTATGAGCGAGCACGTATTTTTGCTCCGATGGATAGTGATTTGAGGTCAAATTATTATTTTGTTAGGTCAGAATTAAGTTTAGATTCCAGATATACTTCTAAAAATATATTTTTACGTTTTATAGATAAATTTTTTGATAATTGGTCTGTTGATTTTTTAGTTGTTGTTGCTTTAATAATATGGATTATGATTTTATCTCTTTTGATTTTAAAGTTATTTGTTCCTGCATTAGATAATATTCTTTTTGGGGGATTGATAGTTTTGGTTATTTTTGGTATTTTACTTGGGAGTGGATTTATAAGAAAAGTTTTGTGGCTTGAAAAATCGGCAGTAGTAATAGTTAAAGAAGTTGAAGTAAAGTTCGAACCTATTGTTAGCGCGACTACTTATTTTAAAATTTCAGAGGGAAATACTATTGAAATTATTGATAAAAATATTGATTGGTTAAAGATAAGAAGAAGTGATGGGAAAATAGGCTGGGTTATTAATAGTTCTGTTGAAAAAGTAAATAAATAAAAATAAAAGAGGGTAAAATTATTATTAAAATAAATTTACCCTCTTTGTTTTATTTGCTGTCTTTATTATCTTTATTTTCTTTGTTATGCTGCATTTTATTTCTTATTTTATCTTTATGTTCATGTATTTTCTTTTGCATTTTGGAAAATTGTTCTGGAGTTAATATTTCTTTTAGGAAAGTTGCATTTGAAATTCTAATATCTAAAATTTGTCCATATAAAGTTTTGATGCTTGTAGCGATATTAGTAATTTTTGCATTGCTCATATCAGCTTTTTCAATTTCTTCTTTTAATTCCTGTCTTTTAGTTTTTAGTTCTTCTGTAAGTTGCTTTAGCTTGTCTTTAGTTGAATCTCTAAATGTTTTGATTTTATCTTTTTGTTCTTGAGTCAGGTTGAGTTCTTTACTGAATTCATCATGTTTTTGTTGTTTTTCTTGTTCTTGCTGTGTAGTGTTATTAGTCGTATTTTCGGCGTAAGACATTCTAACTCCTAAGACTAAAAAACAAGTTGTTAAAACAATGATAAGTTTGCTACTCATATTTCCTCCTTTTAGGTTGTTTGATCAAAGAAAATGTCTATTCCTATGATATCATTTTCATTATCCATGGTATTAATAGATTCAAATTGTTCTACTAAGTAATTTTCTTCTTTAATAGAATTAAATGTATCTTGTTTTATAATAAAAAAAGGTGTTATTAATAAAATTGCTGTTAATGCACCAGCTATTGCATATGCAGGTTTTGGTAAAACAAAAAGATTAGCTAATTTGTTTTTTAATAATTCTGTAAACCCAATAGTTTCTTTGCTATTGATTTTTTCTTGAATATTATTCCAAATATAATCAGGTGTTTTCACTGAGGTAGTTTCTTTAAAAACTTTCATTGCTTTTGTTCTTACAGTTGATTCGAATTCTAGGCATTCAGGACAATTTTTAATATGTGTTTTTATTTCTTCTTGTTTATTAGTAGGTAGTTGCTGATCAATATAGTCAGTAATAATTAATTCTTGTATTTTTTTGCAATTCAATTTTTCACCTCTTGTTTATAAGAAGCGATTAAAGCTTCTCTGGCTCTTTTAATCCTTGTGCGTACAGTATTTATATTAACTTTAAGAGTTTGAGCAATTTCTTGATAACTCAAACCTTGTAATTCTCTTAAAGTTAGACAAGTGCGTTGCTCAGCTGAAAGAACAGTTAACATTTTTTTTAGCATTTGTTCGTTATCTTTTTGATATAAATCATTATTTTGGTTGTTTGATGCTTCAATAGTTGTGCTGATTGTATCAAAATCAACTTGTCTTCTGTATTCTTTATGCCGTTTATTATAATTGTTGATTGCTGTATTTATAGTTATTCTGTATACCCAAGTTTTAAAAGAACATTGAAATTTGAATTCTGGCAAAGCTTTAAACACTTTTATAAAAACGTCTTGAGTTACTTCATCAGCATCTGCTGAATTATTGACTATTCTTAATGAAACATTATAAACAAGGCTATTATAAGCTTCGTAAACTAATGCAAAAGCTTTTTGGTTTTGTTGAGCAGCTTGTTTTATGATTTCTAGGCCTAGTTCTTCCATAGTCAATATATTAGACATAATGAATGTTAAAAAAGTTTCATAATTATTTTCGGCAATTTTTACAAAAAGAATAGAAAGAACTATTTACTGACTTTACAGTACTTGCAAATAGTTGAGCCTATGGTATAATAATTACAATTGATTAGTGCAGTGGTGAAAGTTAGAAGGGGGAACCTCCACTTTAAAATAAGAAAAACCTTCGTGGCTAGAAATAGTTGCGGAGGTTTGTTTTTTTTAGAATAAAAACACCGGCCATCCGTTTAGGCCGGGTGTAAGTGAGGGGGTTTTATGGATATATCAGAAAAACTAAAAATTCTGGCTGATAGCGCAAAATATGATGTTAGTTGTGCGTCTAGTGGCGTAAAAAGAAATAATGCACATTTTGGTAGTACGACTACGGCAGGAATTTGTCATAGTTGGGCTGCTGATGGCAGGTGTATATCGTTATTAAAAATTCTTTTAAGTAATATTTGTGTTTATGATTGCGCTTATTGTGTAAATCGAAGGGGGAATGATGTCGCACGTGCAATTTTTACTCCTGATGAGGTTGCGCAACTAACTATAGATTTTTATCGCAGGAATTATATTGAAGGTTTATTTTTAAGTTCAGCTGTAACTAAAGATCCCGATTATACGATGGAATTGTTGGTGAGGGCTGTAAAAATTTTAAGATACAATTATCGTTTTAGCGGGTATATTCATCTAAAATTAATTCCTGGGGCGAACCAAGATTTGATTAATCAAGCAGGACTACTAGCTGATCGAGTAAGTGTTAATATTGAACTTCCATCAAAAAAAAGTTTAAGTTTACTGGCTCCAGAAAAAAATATGGATAGTATTTTAAAACCTATGGATTCTGTTGGTAAAGCCATTGTTGTGAGTAAAGAAGAAAAAAGAGTTTCCCGGTTTGTAAAAAGTTTTGCACCTGCTGGTCAGAGTACGCAGTTGATTATTGGCGCAACAAAAGATTCTGATTTTCAGATTATGCGTTTAAGTAATTGGTTATATGATC
>CAYQXW010000108.1:0-6379 GCA_964421615.1 uncultured Planctomycetales bacterium | reverse complement strand
CAAGCCATCGCCGCCGCGGGAATGGGCCGGACATTTCAAAATATCAGAATTTTTTTTTGGAGTAGCAATTAGAGGAAGCACTGAAATAGGACCAGGTTTTTATATTGGGCACGTGGGATTAATTAGAATACACCCTGATGTTATAATTGGTAAAAATTGTTCTCTTACACATGGAGTTACTATTGGTGCTCAGGGGATAGGAGTAAAAGGAGTGCCTGTAATAGGGGATAATGTTTTTATAGGTTGTGGTGCTAAAATATTAGGTCCTGTAAAAATTGGAAATAATGTAAAAATAGGTGCTAATGCTGTTGTTGTTACAAATGTACCGGATAATTGTACAGCAGTAGGAGTTCCTGCTAAAATTATTAATAATTCTAATAATAGAAAATAAAATGTTTAAATATTTAAGATCAGATATAAAAAGATACACAAATGGTTGTAAGGGGTTAAATAAAATAAAAAAAGTATTTGGGTTGTTAGTTACTCAAGAGTTTTTAACTGTAGCTATTTTTCGATATGGGAAAATAGCTCAAAAAATTAGAATTCCTATAATTGGATTTTTATTTAGAACTGTTTATTTCATACTAAATAAAGTAATTGGAGAAATTTGTTCTGGAATCTTATTAGATTTGGGTTCAGAAATTGATGAAGGGTTCCAATTTGGTCATTTTGGAGGAATTTATATTAAAGCTAAAATTGGTAAAAACTGTACTATTGCACAGCAAGTTGTAATCGGTTATCGTGGTGGATTTAGTGGCGGTGGGGTGCCTACTTTGGGTGATAATGTTTTTGTTGGTTCAGGAGCCAAAATTATTGGTAGTGTAAAAATAGGTAATAATGTGAAAATTGGAGCTAATGCAGTAGTTACAACAGATATTCCAGATAACTGCACAGCTGTTGGAATACCTGCAAAGATAATACAAAAATGAATACAGGAATAATAGCTAATCTTAAATTTTTAATACCTTTGCCATTTTATCTTGTAGGTTTAATTTTGGCATTTATGGCTTTTACTGGACGAATTAGACCTGCATTAATATATTTAACATTTCTTTTTCCTCTTCAGAACATAGTTGAAAAACTTCAATCTTTTCCTTTAGGAAAAGATCTTAATGATATTCTAATTTTAAGTATGTTGATTGGTTGGATATTTACGGCTTTAAGTAAAGGAAAACTTCTTAAGCCAAGTCCATTCAATCTTTTGTGTTTTATTACTATAGTTTATACTTATTTTACTTTATGGAATGGTTCATTTTATTTAGGATTACAGCTTCCTTTTGATATAAGAGATCCTAGAGTACAAGCTTGGAAAAATTATTGTATTTTTCCTTTAATGTTTTTTATTACAGCCAATAATTGCAATGATAAAAAACATATTAAGTGGATGCTTATTTCTATTCTTTTAGCAATGTTTTTAGTAAATTATTATACTATTGATCAAATCAAGTTTGGGAGTGGATTAGCTTCTAGAACACATATTAATGGCACTTTTGTTTGGACTGGAGTTAATGAAATAGCAGCTTTTTATGCTACTTATACTTTTGTTTTAATTGGTTTATTTTTTTACTCTAAAGAGAAAAAATTTAAATTAACCACGTTAATTCTTACTATTGCAAATATTTATTGTATCTTTTTCTTTTTTTCAAGAGGTGCATATGCTGCTTTTTTTGTAGGATTACTATTTATGGCTTTTATTAAAAAACAGTGGATGCTATTACCTCTTTTTATTATTGTTTTTAGTTGGCAAACTGTTTTACCTACTCAAGTTGTAGAAAGAATTAAAGAAACTAAAAATGAAGAAGGTCAATTGGATTTATCTAATGCTAAAAGACTTGTAATGTGGCAGCAAAGTGTTGATTTGTTTAAGAGAAGCCCTGTTTTTGGTTCGGGTTATAATATTTTTCCTTATTTAGGATTTGAGTTAGGAGATACTCATAATTTGCATATTAAAGTTTTAGCTGAACAGGGAATTATTGGGTTATTTATACTTTGGATAACTTTTTTTCTTGCTTTTATTTCAAGCTGGAAACTATTTAAAAATGCTAAAGATGGATTGCTAAAAGGTTTAGGATTTGGATTTAGTGCATGTGTTGTTTCAATGTTTATAGTGAATTTTTTCGGTGACCGTTGGACACATACTCCATTAGGCGCATATTTTTGGATATTGTTAGGCTTAGTCCAGGCAGGCAACTGGATTACAGCTAAAGAACAAAATGCTGTTTAATTCTTTTAATTTTCTTTTCTTTTTTATAATTGTAACTTCACTTTATTTTTTACTTCCTCAGAAATACCGCACTTTTATGCTTCTTTGTGCCAGTTGTATGTTTTATATGGCATTTATACCTGTATATATTTTAATTCTTTTTATAACTATCCTTATTGATTATTTTGCTGGGATATGGATTGAGAATTCTAACGGGAAATTAAAGAAGTTCTATTTGGTTTTTAGTATTTTATCAACTTGTTTAGTTTTATTTGTTTTTAAGTATTACAACTTTTTTAATTCTTCATTTGTTTCTATTTTTTCTTATTTCGGTTTAACTTATCCAATAAAGCTAGCTAATATTGTTCTACCAATAGGTTTATCTTTTCATACATTCCAAAGTTTAAGCTATGTTATTGAAGTTTACCGTAATAAACAAAAAGCTGAGAAGAATTTTTTAGTTTATGCTTTGTATGTTATGTTTTATCCGCAGTTAGTAGCTGGCCCAATAGAAAGACCCCAGAATTTATTACATCAGTTTTATGAAAAGCACCCTTTTGATTATAATAAAGTAGTAGAAGGATTAAAATTAATTCTTTGGGGTATGTTTATGAAGGTAGTTATTGCGGATAGGCTTAAAATCTATGTAGATGGGGTTTATAATAATGTTTCAAATTATTCTGCACCAAGTTATATTTTAGCAACTTACTTTTTTGCTTTTGAGATTTATTGCGATTTTGCTGGATATTCTAACATTGCTATAGGAACAGCTAAAGTTATGGGATTTAAACTTATGACTAACTTTAACAGACCATATTTTGCTAAATCTATTTCAGAATTTTGGCATAGGTGGCATATTTCGTTATCTACTTGGTTTAAAGATTATTTGTATATTCCATTAGGTGGGAATAGATTATCTAAAAATAGGTGGTTTTTTAATTTGTTTATTGTTTTTTTAGTTAGCGGGTTGTGGCATGGAGCTAATTGGACGTTTGTTATTTGGGGTGCTTTGCATGGAATGTATATAATAATTGGGTTAATCTCTACTTCGTTTAGAAAAAAAGTAACAAATGATTTTAAATTAAATAATTATCCTAAAACACATAATGTTTTGAAAATGATCATAGTTTTTAATTTGGTTTGCTTGGGTTGGGTTTTCTTTAGAGCTAATTCTTTACAGGATGCAATAATGATATTGCAAAAAATATTTACTTTCAATTGGTCTTTAAAATCACTTGATATTGGATCAACTAGACATTTTGCTTATAGTATTCTTGCAATTTTATTTTTAGTTTTTTGTGAATTTAGGCAAAGAACAAAAGATGTTGTTTTATGGTTGACACCTAAGAGTACGATTAAACGTTGGGCGATGTATATTATTTTACTTTTAGCAATTATAATAGCTGGAGTTTTTGATGGTGGAGAATTTATCTATTTTCAGTTCTAAAGATTTTTTTAAGTTTGTAAAAAAATTTGTTTTATTCATTATAATCCTAATTATTGCAGATCAAATTTTAGGATTTGCTTTACGATATCTTTATAACCGTACAACAATAAGAGAAATAGGGCAGATTAACCATGTTTTAAATCAAAAAGCGGATATTTTTATTCTAGGTTCATCTAGAGCAAAATATCATTACGATCCTAAGATAATTAGTAAGCAAACGAATAAAACAGTATTTAACGCCGGAATAGAAGGGCAAGGGATGGCGTTTTTTTATGGTTTATTATGTTTGATTACAGAAAAATATACTCCTGAAATTATTGTGCTTAATTTTGATCCGAAAGATATAAATTATAGAAAAGATGCGTTAGAAAAACTTTCTTATCTTTTACCTCATAGAGAAAACAATTGCGTAAATAGTCTAGTTTTACAAAGAAGTCGGTTTGAAAAATTAAAACTATTGTCTGCATCATATTCTTATAATTCCATGATACTTTCGTTAATTTGGTGCGCAATTTCCAAAAAAGATAATCAGGATAATAATGGGTATGCACCTGTTTATGGGAAATTACCTGAAGAAAGTATAGCCAACGATGGTAAAAAAAGTACTTCAGTAGGAATTAAGGATAAACAGAGAAGCGCTGAAGATAAAGAATTTTTTGAACAAATAATTGATGAATTTTTCGCACTTGCTAAAAGTAAGAATATTAAGATTTATGTGAGTTTGTCCCCTTATTGGAATGAAGGAAAAGGTGGCAGAAGTAATTTTTACCTAAATATTGAAGATACATTTATTAAAAAAATTAAGACTTTGGGAATACCAATGATACATTTGGAAAGAAATGATTATCCTGAATTAGATGATCGTAACCTTTATAGGGATAGTTATCATCTAAATATTAAAGGCGCAGAGTTCTTTTCTAAACAAGTAGGAATAAAACTTAATGAATTGAGTTTAAATGGGAAGTAAGTTATAATAAAGCAATTCTTAAATACGGGGTCAGAGTTAAAAAATAACTCTGACCCTAAAAATAATATGAAAACAAATTTAGTTATACTAGTCGATATACTTCCTGACATCAAAGGCGGAGCAGAACGCCAGATTTATGAATTTCTCAAACATCACGACCGAAATCTATTTGATATTACAATTGTTGTTGTGCATCAAGATGACCTACCTATTGAAATTAAAGATTTACCTGTACACTACCGTTGTTTAAATATTAAAAGAATTTATGATTTAGATGGAATAAAAAAAGGGTTTGAGTTTAAAAAACTTCTTACTAAAAAGAAAACTGATATTCTGATGACTTACCATTTTGCTGCGGATATATGGGGGACAATCTTTGGCAAGATGGCGAAAGTGCCTTTAATTATTTCTAATAGAAGAGACGTGGGGTTTTGGCGTGGTAAAAATCATATTAAAGCTTATAAAATTGTTAATAAATGGGTAAATAAAATAATCGTTGTATCTCAAGCTGTTAAAAATGCAGTCATCAATGAAGAAAAAGTTTATTCTGATAAGGTGGAAGTTTTTTATAATGGGGTAGATTTAACCAGATTTAAAAAAACTTTTGATATTAAAGCTAAAAAATTAGAGCTTAGTTTGCCTTTAGATGCCAAAATTATTGGAGCTGTTGGGAATTTAAGGCCGATTAAAGGGCATAAGTATTTGATTGAAGCAGCAGCACAGGTTATTCAACAGCATCCTAACACTCATTTTTTATTTATAGGTGACGGGGAATTAAAGTTAGAGTTTAAAGAGCTGGCGCATAAATTAGGAATAGAAGAGAATATTCATTTGTTGGGAAAGAGAATGGATGTTCCGGAATTATTATCTATAATGGATATCTGTGTGTTACCGTCTTTAAGCGAAGGACTTTCAAATACACTTTTAGAATATATGGCAGCTAGAAAACCTATTATTGCTACTTCTGTAGGAGGAAATCCAGAAGTTATTAAAGATAATATTGATGGGTTACTAGTTGAAAAAGCAAATAGCCAAGCATTGGCTCAATCTATAATAAAGCTTTTAGGAAATAATTCATTGGCGTTGAAGTTAGCACTTGAGGCTAAAAATAAAGTTATTGAGCAATTTGATTTAAGTAAACAGCTTAAAAAAGTGGAAGATTTTTTATTGCAGGAAAGCCGAAGTACAAAAGGAGTAAGAGTTTTGCATTTAATTAGTTCTAATGGATTGTTTGGAGCTGAGAAGGTTATGTTGAATTTGGCTGGGGAAATGCAGAATCAAGAGATTAAATCGTTTGTTTGTGCTGTTAAAAATACTTATAATCCGCATTTGGAAGTAATTGATGAAGCTAAAAAATTGAATATTCCTGTATTTACAGTGGAATCTAAATCACAATTTGATAATTGTACAGTAAAGGAATTAGTAAGTATTATTAGAGAGAATAAGATAAATCTTATACATACGCATAATTTTAAATCGAATTTCTTAGGTTTGTTGGCTGCAAGGAAAGCTAAAGTAAGAATTGTTGCGACCCTTCATGGATATATCAATTCTGGTTTTAAAGTCAAAGTTTATGAGTACATTGATAGATTTTTAGTGAAATATTTTAGTAAAGTAATTTTTGTGGATAAAAGCTTATTTAAATGGTTTAATTCTAAAAATTCTAAATATCAAGTAATCAAAAATTGCATTTATAAAGAAAGTAATTTATTAAATCAGTTAACTTATTCAAAAAATAATAGTGAACTGATTATTGGAAGTG
>CAYQXW010000107.1:0-6521 GCA_964421615.1 uncultured Planctomycetales bacterium | reverse complement strand
CCACTATCCCACTTATATCTACCTGGCTTGCTACTTGAGCATAACCAGCCTGCTGAAATATAAATGAAATAATTATTATTATGGATATTACTCGTTTAAACATAGTTTTTTTAAGTTTTAAATTATTGAAAATAAAAAATACTCCCTTTTAAAGGATTATCAGCCGTTTTATTTATATAATAAGTATTACCTATATAGGGGGATGTTTCAATAGGGTTTGCAGCTCTTTTGAAAACGCTTCCAGAATAAAATTTAAATAATTACAACAAATTCGCCTTTTATCGAATGGGCATTTAAGTGGTCTATTACTGATTGAGGAGTTCCTCTAATGACTTCTTCAAATTTTTTAGTAAGCTCTCGCACACACACAACTTCTTTATCTGTAAAAATTTCCTTAACATCTTCCAATGTTTTTAAAATCCGATGGCAAGATTCATAAAAAACAATAGTATACTCTAATTTTGATAACTCAATTAATCTATTTTTTCTTGCACCTGGCTTATTAGGCAAAAATCCCTCAAACACAAATTTATTCGCAGGTTTGCCGGATAAAACTAAAGCATTTACAAAAGCTGTTGGGCCAGGAATAACTGTAATTTCAATATCATTTTGGATTGCCTGATTTATTAAATTATATCCTGGATCTAAAATTCCTGGAGTTCCAGCATCAGAAATTAAAGCAATATTCTTCCCATCTTGTAACATTTTTATAAGATAATCTGCTTTGACAATTCTATTATGCTGATAAAAACTTGTGGTAGGAGTTTGAATTCCAAAATGATCTAATAATATTTTGCTATGCCGAGTATCTTCGCATGCAATCATATCAACACTTTTTAAAACTTCAATTGCACGAAAAGTAATATCTTTTAAATTCCCTATCGGGGTTGCAACAATATACAGCATCTTATTCTACAGTTACAGACTTAGCTAAATTTCTCGGCTGATCAACATCGCACCCGCGCTTTACCGCAATATGATATGCCAATAATTGCAATGGCAAAGCCACTAATAAAGGAGAGAAGATTTCTTCAATTTTAGGGATATACGCAACTTCTTCGGTTAACTCTTTAATTTTATCATCGCCTTCAGTAGCAATTGCAATAATTTTGCCATTTCTACTTTTTATTTCCTGGATATTAGAAACCATCTTATCGTAAACTTTAGAATCCGCAGCAATACAAACTACGGCTCGATACTCGTCGATCAAAGCAATTGGACCGTGCTTCATTTCTCCTGCAGCATAACCTTCTGCTGGAATATAAGAAATTTCTTTTAATTTCAAAGCTCCTTCTAAAGCCGATGGAAAATTAATATTTCTACCTAAATATAAAAACGACCCAAAATGTGAATGACGATGCGCTAAATCTGCTACAATATTTTGGGAATGTAAAATTTTCTCTTGAAGTTTCGGAATTTTTACAAAAATTTCGATTAACTTATTAATCTTTTCCTGCGGCAAAATTTTTCTTATCTCTGCTAAATAAAATGCAACCAAATAAAATGCCGCTAACTGTTGAGTATATGCTTTGGTCGAAGCAACTCCAATTTCTGGACCAGCATGCGTATAAATAACTCCATCTGATTCCCTGGTTAACGTTGATCCTAATACATTACAAATCGCCAAAACTGGGCAACCTAATTCTTTCGCTTTTCGAATTCCAGCTAAAGTATCTGCTGTTTCTCCAGATTGGCTTACTGCAATAACCAAAGTTTTTTTATCAATTAATAAATCCCTGTAACGAAATTCACTTGAAACATCAACATACACAGGAATAGAACAAACAGATTCAATAATATATTTTCCTACAACTCCAGCATGATAAGCTGTACCACAAGCAACAATAGCAATATTTTCAATATCTTGTAATTTATCTTTAGCAATTAATTGTTCTTGAAAAACAATTTTATTTGCATCTTTAATTCTTAAATTAATAAAATTTGCTAAAAGTTTTGGCTGCTCATTGATTTCCTTAAGCATAAAATGCTTGTAGCCTTGTTTCTCTGCAGCAGTAATATCCCAATTAAGACGAGTAACATCTTTTTGCAGTTGCTTACCGGAAAAATCTGTAACGACATAACTATCCTTAGTTAAAATTACAATCTCTTTTTCTCCTAAAAAAATAATATCTCTTGTAGAATCCATAATGGCCGGAGCATCTGATGCAAGAAAATTTTCATTCTGACCAATACCTACAATTAAAGGGCTGCCAGATCTAGCGCCTATAATTTTATCCGGCTCTTTGCTACTAATAACTGCAATCGCAAAAGATCCTTCTAATTTAGCAACTGTTTTTCTTATCGCTTCTTCAAGCTTTGCATGCTTTAAATACTTTTCAACCAAATGTACAATAACTTCTGTATCTGTTTGGCTAACAAATTTATGGCCTTCTTTAATCAATTCTGATTTTAATAATGCATAATTTTCAATAATACCATTATGCACTAAAGCAATCTCTTGGTTACAATCAAAATGTGGATGTGAATTTTCTTGGTTAGGTGCACCGTGTGTTGCCCAACGCGTATGGGAAATACCAACGTTTCCAACCATCGGTTTTTTATTTAAAATAGATTCTAACGCTTTGATTTTACCTGCGGCTTTACGGATAGAAATACTATTTTTATTTGATAAAATCATAGCAATACCGCTAGAATCATAACCTCGATATTCTAACCGTTTTAAACTATCTATAAGAATTTTTTGTGCTTCTCTGTTTCCTATATAACCAGTTATTCCGCACATATTATTCCTTCCTTAATATTTTATTTTTTTAATTAACCCAAAAGTACTTACTATTATAAACTTTAACTATAAGTTATCAAAACTATTTTTAATATATTATCGGCCGCAACAAAAAAGTCTATAACCTAGGTTTACGACCTAAAGATTATAGACTTTATTTCATTTATGTCCCCACGGGGATTCGAACCCCGGTCGAGAGCTTGAAAAGCTCTTGTCCTAGACCAGGCTAGACGATGGGGACAAAACCTATATATTATTCTTCTTCGTCCGCAATTACTTGGGCGATACAAGCTACTTTATCTTTATCTTGCAACTTAATTAACCGTACACCTTGAACCGCTCTTCCTGTTGTACGAATATCTTTAATAGCACAACGTAAAAAAATACCGTTCTGGGTAATAACCATTAATTCATCATTATCCGTAACGGTCTTCATTCCTATCGCGTTGCCATTTTTCGAAGTAACCTTAATATTAATAATACCCTTTCCTCCGCGATTAGTCAAGCGATATTCTTTAATTAATGTTCTCTTAGCAAATCCTAACTCTGTAACAGTTAAAATAGAACTTTCTTTTTCTCCTATGACCATAGAGATAACAACATCATTTTTTCCGAGGGAAATTGCCCTTACTCCTTTAGCCGCACGCCCCATATCCCGAACTAAAGATTCATTAAATCTTACAGCTTTACCGTCCCTGGTTCCAATTAATAATTCTTTATTTCCATCAGTTAAAGCAACTTCAATAAGTTCATCGCCTTTATCTAAAGAAATTCCTATTATTCCACCTTTTCTCGGATTGCTATAAGCATCTAAAGTTGTTTTTTTAATAGTTCCTAACTTTGTTACCATCACCAAAAATTTATCTGGAACAAATTCTTTTACTGGAATAGTTGAACTTACTTTCTCATCCGATTTCAACTGTAATAAATTAACAATCGCCTTGCCTTTAGCTTGTCGACTAGCCTGAGGAATTTCATAAACTTTCAGCCAATATACTTGCCCTTGGTCTGTAAAAACTAAAAGATAATCTTTTGTTGAGGCAACAAAAAGATGCTCAATAAAATCTTCTTCTTTTACTTCCGCGCCAGTTGCGCCGCGTCCACCGCGCTTTTGTTTTCGGTAAGCACTAACTGGTAAACGTTTAATATATCCCCCATGGCTTATGATAACAACAACATCTTCGTCAGCGATTAAATCTTCAATTTCAAAATCTTCAACCTCTCCAACAATATCTGTTCTTCTCTCGTCGCCATATTTTTCTTTTAACGCTTCTAGATCACCTTTAATGATTGCTTCAATTCTTTTCTCAGAAGCTAAAATAGCACGACATAATTCAATCTTTTTTAACAACTCTTGGTATTCTGCTTCAATCTTATCTTGTTCTAGTGCTGTTAAACGCTGCAACTGCATTTCCAAAATAGCTTGGGCTTGAATATCAGTCAAACCAAACTCTTTGATTAAATTTTCTTTAGCAATCGCAACTGTTTTAGAAGTTTTAATGACTTTAATAATTCTATCAATAAACTTAAGCGCAATTTTTAATCCTTCTAAAATATGCGCTCTTTTCAAAGCTTTATCTAATTCAAATTGTGTACGTCTACGAATAATAACTTTACGGTGCGCAATATAACAATCTAAAATTTGGCGGATATTTAAAACTCTTGGGCGATTATCGACTAACGCCAACATAATAATTCCAAAAGTTGTTTCCAACTGAGAATGTTTAAAAAGCTGGTTTAAAACTATTTGTGGCTCAACATCGCGTTTTAATTCAAAAATTATTCGCATCCCGTCTTTATCAGACTCATCGCGAATATCAGAAATTCCTTCTATTCTTTTTTCTTCAACCATACCCGCAATAGCACTGATCAATCCTGCTTTTTGCACTTGATATGGAATTTCAGTAACAACAATTTGGTCTTTACCGTTTTTTAGATGTTCAATACTTGCTCGTCCACGAACCGTAACTTTTCCTCGACCAGTATTATATGCGTCTTTAATTCCGCTTTTACCGCAAATCACGCCGCCCGTTGCAAAATCTGGCCCCTTTATATATTTCATTAAATCTTTTATTTCAGCATCAGGGTTATCCAAAACATAAATAATTGCATCAGCAACTTCGTTAAGATTATGCGATGGAATATTTGTCGCCATACCGACAGCTATACCACTAGATCCATTACATAAAAGATTTGGTAATGCGGCTGGCAATAATAAAGGTTCTTTTAAGGATGCATCAAAGTTTGGTCCAAAATTTACAGTTTCCTTATCAATATCCTGAAGCATCTCATCAGCGATTGCTGCCATTCTTGCTTCAGTATAACGCATAGCTGCTGCACTATCACCATCAACAGAACCAAAGTTTCCTTGTCCATCAACCAAAGGATATCTTAAGGAAAATTCTTGCGCCATTCTCACTAAAGAATCATAAACTGCAGTATCTCCATGAGGATGATATTTACCTAAAACTTCTCCAACGATACGCGCGCTTTTTTTATAAGATTTAGAATGTTCCAAATTCAAATCTTGCATCGCATATAAAATTCTACGATGCACCGGCTTTAACCCGTCTCGAACATCAGGCAAAGCACGTCCAACAATAACGCTCATTGAATAATTCAAATAAGAATCTTTTACTTCACTCTCTATCGATATTGGAACTATTTTTTCATTTTGTGTATACATATTAAATATCCAAATTCTTTACTAGATGCGCAAACTGTTCTATAAATTCTCTTCTAGGCTCTACTTGATCTCCCATTAAAACCGTAAATATTTTATCTGCTTCAACAGCATCTTCTAAAGTTACTTGTAACATCGTTCGTTTTTCCGGATCCATTGTTGTATCCCAAAGTTGCTGAGGATTCATTTCGCCCAAACCTTTATACCGTTGAATATGCATACCTCGACTTGCTTGTTCACGAACATAAATTAAAACATCTTTGAGTGCAAAAAAATCTTGTTTTTCTTTTTCGCCTATAATTCTATATAAAAGTTTATATTTTTTAGTTGTATCTGTTGGATCTTTTTCTTTAGGTTGTGGCAATAATTCTTCACAATAAGTCATAACATCTAAATCAAATTTTTCAATTTTTAACAATAATTGCTCTATATCGGTAGCTTCATAAAATTCTAAAACCTCAGCCCCTAACTCTTTGCCTTCTTTTTCGGATAATTTTGCCAATTCATCATCTGAGTATAAAAATAGGTCTTCGCCCTCCACTTTTACCCTATAAATAGGCATTTTTTTGGACTTTGGGTGTCTTAAACTAAGATATTTTGCAAAATTTACTCCCTTTTTATCTAAAATTCTACTATGTTTATCAAGCTCAACTAATACTCCTAAAAGCTCTTTAAACTGAATATCTGTAAAAGTTTGTTTATCTTTAAGTTTTTCAAAAGTATTTCCTTCTCTTCCTAGTTCTAGAAGAAAATCATTCATTTGTTGTTCGGTCTGAATATATTCTTCTCGCTGTCCTCTTTTAATTTTATACAATGGTGGTTGAGCAAGATAAACATGACCATCTTCAATTAATTTCGGCATCTGCCTAAAAAATAGAGTTAACAATAAAGTCCTTATGTGTGAACCATCTACATCAGCATCAGCCATTAAAACTAATTTATTATATCTTAATTTTGTAATATCGAATTCTTCCCCAACTCCTGTGCCTAATGCTGTAATAATTGTACGAATCTCTTCATTAGAAAGAATTTTATCTAATCTTGATTTTTCAACATTTAAAATTTTTCCTTTAATAGGAAGAATCGCTTGAAATC
>CAYQXW010000106.1:0-6527 GCA_964421615.1 uncultured Planctomycetales bacterium | reverse complement strand
AATTTAGATTTAGATGCTTTTTTATTTAATCTAAAAGATATTGGTTTGAATGAATTAATTTTTACAGATACTTTAAAAGATGGAACTTTAGAAGGCCCGAATATCCAAGCGATAAGAAATGTTCTTAAAACTGGTTTAAAAGTTATTGCTTCTGGCGGAGTTTCTTCTTTGGAAGATATTAAAAAATTAAATGAATTATCAAAAGAAGGTGTAACTGGCGTAATTATTGGTAAGGCTTTATATGAAGAAAAATTTGATTTAAAACAGGCAATTGAGTTAATAAAAAAAGGAGGCTAGAATGAGATTCATCGGTGTATTAGTGTGTTTATTTTTTGCTGTTGGGTTAACTGGCTGTGCGACAACTTCAAAGCAGAAAGATTTGGAAGTACAAGGTTTAAAAAATCAACTAAGTGTTTTACAGTCTAAAATTTCTGAAAAAGATGAAGAAATTAATGGATTAAGAGATGCATTAACTAAAGCTACTTCTGAACAATTAAAATCAACTCAGGAAGAACAAACTGAAGAACAGTCAATAGTAAAAACTCCGACAATCAAACAGATTCAGCAGGCTTTAAAAAATGCTGGATTTAATCCTGGAAATCCTGATGGTAGAATGGGAAAACAAACAAGAGTGGCAATTAGAGAATTCCAGAAAGCTTACAATTTACATGTTGATGGAAAAGTTGGCAAACAGACATGGGCATTATTAGAGCCGTTTTTAAACAAACCAGATACTAAGGTTAAATAATTAAATGTTATCTAAAAGAATAATTCCTTGTTTAGATATTAAGGATGGCAGGGTTGTTAAAGGAGTTAATTTTTTAGGGCTTAGAGATGCAGGTGATCCTGTTGAGGTAGCTAAGATTTATGATCAGAATAAGGCAGATGAATTAGTTTTTTTGGATATTACTGCTAGTTTTGAAAAAAGAAAAACCTTAATTGCGTTGGTTGAAAAGATAGCCCAGAATATTTTTATGCCTTTTACTGTTGGCGGTGGTATAAGTGAAATATCAGATATCAGAAATTTGCTGAATGCTGGTGCGGATAAAGTTTCAATGAATACATCTGCAGTTAAATCTCCGGATTTAATTGCTGATTCAGCAAAAAAATTTGGAAGCCAATGTATTGTTGTTGCCATTGATGCTAAAAAAACTCCAATGTCTAACGGTAATGGTTTTTTCTGGCAAGTTTATATTCATGGTGGTAAAACACCAACAGGATTAGATGTAATAGAGTGGGCGAGTAAAGTTGCACGCTTAGGTGCAGGTGAGATTCTTTTAACTAGCATGGATTGTGATGGGACAAAAGCGGGTTATGATATTGAACTTACCAAGAAAGTTAGTGAAACTGTAAATATTCCCGTAATTGCTTCTGGTGGTGCTGGTACGAAAGAACATTTTTATAATGTTTTAACGACAGCAAAGGCAGATGCAGCGTTAGCAGCATCATTATTCCATTATCAAGAGTTAGGAGTAATGGAACTTAAGAGATATTTGGATAGTAAAAATGTATCCGTTAGATTAAATTAGAGGTTAACTTTTGTCATTCCCGCGTAAGCGGGAATCCAGACAGGTTAAATTTTTATTAATAGGAGAATTAAGTGGCAGAAAAAATAAAAAAAGAAGAAAAGTTTGATGTAAATAAATTAAAATTTGATGATAAAGGTTTAATTCCTGCAATTATTCAAGATTATAAGACTAATGAAGTTTTAATGGTTGCTTATATGAATTTAGAATCTGTTAAAAGGACCATAAAATTAGGGAAAACTTGTTTTTGGTCTCGTTCTCGTCAAGAATATTGGGTAAAGGGAGAGACATCAGGACACTTTCAATTTGTAAAATCAATTTTTTATGATTGCGATATGGATGCTTTATTAATTAAAATTAGACAAATTGGAGTAGCTTGCCATACTGGAAATTTGAGCTGTTTCTATAGAAAAGTTTCTTTACCGAAAACTAAATAATGAGTGTTAAAAATAAATACAGTTTAACTTTAGAACAATTTTTAAATTATTCTAAAACTGCAAATGTTATTCCTGTTTATAAAGAAATCAGTGCAGATTTAGATACACCTGTATCTACTTTTTTAAAGTTAGATACAGATGATTATGCTTTTTTACTTGAGTCTATTGAAGGGCAGGAGAAAATAGCAAGGTATTCTTTTTTAGCCAGCGGTTCGTCTTTAGTTTTTAAGAGTAAGGGCAAGAATATTGAAATTATTTCTCGAAAAGATAAAAAACAAACTGTAAAGAAATTTATTACTGATAAAGATCCGATTTTTGAAATAAAAAAGATTATGCAGTCTTTTAAGCCGGTTAATTTAAAAGAGCTACCAAGGTTTTACGGTGGTTTTGTTGGATATCTCGGTTATGATACTGTAAGATTTTTTGAAGATATTGATGATAAAAATAAAGATGAATTAAATACTAGTGATATCTGCATGATCCTTACAGATAATATTTTAATTTTTGATCATGTTAATCACACAGTTAAAATTGTAGTTAATATTATTCTGCCTCATAATAAAACAAATTTATCAGTAAATGAAAAAACTAAATTTTTTAATAAAGCTATAAAAACGATAGAATTAATTAATAAACAATTTAACAAGGTTGTTTATTATGAAAACTTGGGTAAAACGCAGAAAAATATAAATTTCACTTCTAATTTTGAAAAATCGGAATTTTGTGGTATAGTTAATAAGGCAAAAGAGTATATAAAAAAGGGTGATGTAATACAGGTTGTTTTATCTCAGAGATTTAGGACAAAAATCAGCAAGTCCCCTTTTGATATTTACCGAAGCTTAAGGAGTTTTAACCCATCTCCTTATATGTTCTTTTTAAAATTAGATAATATTACTTTAATTGGAGCATCTCCAGAATTACTTGTACGTTTTGAAGACGGTATTATACGGACGCGTCCTATTGCTGGCACAAGAAAGCGTGGGATAACTGAAGAACAGGATCTTTCTTTGGAAAAAGAACTTTTGCAGGATGAAAAAGAAAGAGCGGAGCATATAATGCTTGTTGATTTAGGGCGTAATGATTTAGGACGTGTGGGTAAATTAGGAACAGTTAAAGTGAGTAATTTTATGCAGGTTGAGAAATATTCTCATGTTATGCATATTGTTTCAGAAGTGCAAGCAGAGTTAGATAGAAAATTTGATTGTTTTGATGTATTACGTGCTTGTTTTCCAGCGGGAACAGTTTCTGGAAGCCCAAAAGTAAAAGCAATGCAGATTATTGATGAGCTTGAAAATATCAAAAGAAATACTTATGCAGGAGCTGTTGGGTATTTTGGTTTTTCAGGTAATATGGATACTTGTATAACAATCAGAACAATTTTAGTAAAAGATAATATAGCTTATATTCAAGCTGGAGCAGGAATCGTAGCAGATTCAATTCCGGAAAATGAGTATAATGAATCTATAAACAAAGCAAAAGCTTTAATGATGGCAATTGAATAGTAAATAATAACCCTGGCAGAATGTCAGGAAATTCACAGAGGAGAAATAAAAATGGCAGTACGCGTTCGTTTAAGAAGAATAGGAAAAAATCCAAAAGGAAAACCACATTTTCGTTTTTCAGTTTTTGATGAGACTCGTAGTCGCGATAGTAGATTCATTGAAGAGTTGGGATTTTATAATCCTGTATCAAAAGCAATGAAAATTGATATGGTAAGATTTGATTATTGGGTTAGTAAAGGTGCTCAACCAACAGCAACTGTAGCTAATTTAGTAAAAAAAATAAAGAAATCTGCAGCTAAGGAGGCATAATATGCCAACTCAAGCAGCCAGCCAAGCAAGTCCGGTTGTTTTTATTGTTCAGTTTGCTTTAATAATTATAATTTTTTATTTTATAATGATTAGACCGCAAAAAGCTGAACAGAAAAAACATGCGCAGATGCTTAAAGATCTTACAAAAAATGATGAAATTGTTACAACCGGTGGTATTCATGGAACAGTTGTAAATGTTAAAGAAACTACGGTTATGATAAAAGTAGATGACAATGTAAAAATTGAAATTGAAAAAAATTGTGTAGGTTATTTAAAAAAATCATCTAATCAAGGAACAAAAAATGGGTAAGAAATTACTTTGGAAAATTTTGCTTATTTTAGGGATAACGGCTGTAGCTTGTTATTTTGCTTTTCCTTTAAATAAAAGAATTAACTTAGGTTTGGATTTAAAAGGTGGTATGCATCTTTTATTAAAAGTTGATGTTTCGAAATTAACTTCTGAAGAAGCGAAGAAAGATGCTTCGGATAGAGCTATCGAAGTTATTAGAAACAGAATTGATCAGTTTGGAGTAGGAGAAACTTCTATTCAGAAACAAGGTGCGGATGAAATTGTTGTTCAGCTTCCAGGAGTTACTGATCGCCAAAGAGCATTGGATATTATAGGTAAGACAGCAATGTTAGAATTTAAACTTGTTTCCAATGAGCAGGAAAAAATAGAAAAAGCGATTAAAGATAAAATTATTCCAGATGGATTTGAATTAAAGTATACTGATGATAAAGAGCCGTTACTTTTAGAAAGTAAAGCAAGTTTATCCGGTGAATATTTAACTGATGCTAAAGTTGATTATAGCAGAAGTGAATTTAATGAACCTATGGTTTCGTTAAGATTCAATGCTGAAGGTGCTAAAAAATTTGCTGAGCTTACTGCAGCTAATGTTGGAAAACGTTTAGCTATTGTTTTAGATGGAAAAATACAATCAGCTCCGAATATTAGAGAAGCGATTCCTTCAGGTGAAGCTGTAATTACAGGACGTTTTAAAATTGAAGAAGCACAAGATTTAGCTTTAATTTTAAGAGTAGGTGCTTTACCAGCTCCAATGTATGTAGAGGAAGAAAGAACAATCGGGCCTTTACTTGGGCAGGATTCAATTAATAAAGGTATAAAAGCAAGTGTTATTGGATGTTTGTTAGTATTTGCAGCAATGCTAATTTATTATTTATTTGCTGGTGTTGTTTCTAATGTAGCTTTATTGTTTAATGCTTTAATTACTATTGGTGGTTTGGGAATGTTACCGTTTTTATTCCCAGGTGTTTCTGCTACGTTAACATTGCCAGGTATTGCAGGTATTATTTTGTCTTTAGGTATGGCGGTTGATGCGAATGTTTTAATTAATGAGCGTATCCGTGAAGAATTAGCTTTAGGTAAAAATTTACGTACTGCAGTTGGTCTTGGTTATGATAAAGCGTTTAGTGCTATTTTTGATTCTAACTTTACGACTTTGATTGCAGCGTTTTTATTGTTTCAGTTTGGAACTGGTCCAATACGAGGTTTTGCAGTAACTTTAACTATTGGTTTATTGAGCAGTATGTTTAGTGCTATTGTTGTGACTCGTGTTATTTTTGAAGTATTGCTTAATTTAGGATGGTTAAAATCTTTACCGATGTTAAAATTAATTAAAGAAACTAAGATTGATTTTATTGGTAGAAGAAAATTGTTTTATGCTATCTCTGCGATAGTTATTATTGCCGGTTTATTTTTCTTTTTCAAAAAAGGAAATGCAGCTTATGGAATTGATTTTGCCGGTGGAGAGTTGCAGGAATATAGTTTTAAAGATAATGTACAAGTAGATAAAGTAAGGTTAGCATTAAAAGAAATAAATTTATCTGATGCTTCAATTCAGCAGTTTAAAGAAAATCCTAAAGTTATTTTGATTAGGACGGCTGAAGATAAAAATAAAGAAATTACTGATAAATTAAAATCTACTTTTGCAGATCAGGATATTCAAACGTTAAGAGTTGAAAGGGTTGGCCCTGTTGCAGGTAAATATTTAAAGAATAAAGCTATATATGCTTTAGTTTTTTCTTTAATTGGTATTTTAATTTACGTTGCTTTTAGGTTTAAACACTTTAATTTTGCTATTGCTGGTGTTATTGCTTTATTGCATGACGTTTTAGTAGCGTTAGGTTTTTTAGCGATGACAAATAGGCAGATTGATTTGTTATCTATTACTGCATTTTTGACTATTGCGGGTTATTCAATAAACGATACGATTGTTATTTATGATCGAGTTCGTGAAAATATGCGGTTGGTAAGAAAAGCGAGCTTAAAAGAGTTGATTAATTTAAGTGTTAATCAGACTTTGTCTAGAACAATTCTTACTTCTGGTATAACATTACTGACAGTTGTTGCTTTGATGTTATTCGGAGGAGAAATTCTAGGAAATTTTGCTTTTACTCTGTTTGTTGGATTTATCTCTGGTGTTTATTCAACAGTTTTTATTGCTTCACCATTAGTTTTAGCATGGAGTAAAAAAAGCGAAAAATAAAAATTGTTATTTGAATTTAGAAGTAAAAACGCCCACTAAAATTAAGTGGGCGTTTTTTGTGTTAAATTGTTTTTAGAAAAAAAGTTTACTTGTGACGTATACTAATTTAACTTTATAGCAAATATGTTTAAATCATTAAAATTATATCCGGGATTAAGCATCGAAATAAACCAAATTGCCACATTTTTGGTAGAGATTGGTTATAAGAAACAAGATGCTGTTTTACATGAAGGGGATTTTTCAGTC